>NZ_JBRKNW010000001.1:0-272907 GCF_053010325.1 Streptococcus sp. P25B114
TTGTGGTATACTAGTCATGAGAAGATTTCCTTTTTGATGAGTAGGTGGTACTCTTATCATATCAGGGAATCTTCTTTTTGACTTCTAGAAGTCTCACATCTATTGTAACGCTACAAGAGGTTTTCTGGAAATCGTATTTAGTCATTTGACCATGACAAGAGTGGTATTTAGGAGCTGAATAATCCAGTTTGGCAAGAATTTCCTTGTGAGAAGTGCAGTCCTCATAATCCAAAATAGTGATGTTGGGGTCTTTCGTTCCCAGTAAGTTTGTGATACTATCCTCGCTTTATTATTTCTGGGCTCGGGGATAAACAGTCACTTCCCTGACTGTTTATCTATTCCATATGATTCCTTTCTAATGATGGTTTAGACGCTTTTCATTTTAGGTCATGTGGGACTTTATTTCTAAACTCAAAAAGGCTCCATAATCTCCATAGGGGATTTACCCACTACAGTCTTATAGAGCCCAGTTTTGTGGGTGGTTTTTTGGTGTGTAGTAACGGGATGTCAATTTATTCATTCAGAAAATATAGAGCGTTTTCATTTTTTGTGATATAATAATCATAGTAAAAAGTGAGGAAAAGCCAATGACAGAGATTGATTATGGAAAAGTTACCGGTCTAGTTCATTCTACCGAAAGTTTTGGTTCAGTTGATGGACCTGGTGTTCGCTTTGTGGTCTTCATGCAAGGCTGTCACATGCGTTGCCAGTATTGTCACAATCCTGATACCTGGGATTTGGTTAACCCGGCAGCAACCGAGCGTACTGCTGAGGATGTCCTAAAAGAAGCTCTGCGTTTTCGGATGTTCTGGGGCAAGGAAGGGGGGATTACGGTGTCTGGTGGTGAAGCGACCATTCAGATTGATTTCTTGATTGCTCTCTTTACCCTGGCAAAAGAAAAAGGCATCCATACGACTTTAGATACCTGTGCCCTGACCTTCCGTTCGACTGAGCGTTATTTGGAAAAATACAACCGTCTCATGGAAGTGACCGACTTGGTGCTCTTAGATATCAAGGAAATCAATCCTGACCAGCATCGTATTGTTACAGGTCATAGTAATAAAACTATTTTAGAGTGTGCTCGTTACCTATCGGATATTGGCAAGCCTGTTTGGATTCGACATGTCTTGGTTCCAGGATTGACAGACCGAGATGAGGACCTGGTTGAGTTGGGCAAATTTGTCAAAACCTTGAACAATGTCGAGCGCTTTGAAGTTCTGCCTTATCACAATTTAGGTGAATTTAAGTGGAGAGAGTTGGGGAGACCTTACCCGCTGGAGGGGACAAAACCGCCGACTAGGGCGCGTGTGGAAAATGCAAAGACCTTGATGGAGACGGAGTCTTATCAGGATTATTTGAATCGGATTAGAGGATGATTGAGAAAGATAGATTTATTCAGAACAAAGAAAAATTCGCTATATTTTCTGTGGTTAGCCTTCTTTTGATGACCTTGCTGAGTGGTTGGATTGTTTTTGATAAGATGGAATCCCCAGCTGTTGATAGTGGTCTGACACAGAAGCAGAGGACTATCAATCAAATGATGGAAGGTATGACCATAGAGGATAAGATTGGTCAATTATTTTTAGGGCATATTCCTGAGCAAGAGGCTGAACAGATTGTTGGGGCCTATTATCTAGGAGGTTATATGCTGGAATCCAAAGATGTAGAAGGTAAGTCGCTGAGTCAGCTAAAAAAAGACTTGGCAAGCTATCAAAAAGCCTCCAATATCCCCTTACTTTTGGCTTCCAATGAGGAGGGAGGAGCTGTTAGTCAAATTAGTCCGATCTTGAAAGAACCTTTTGCATCACCGATGGAATTGTATGATGAGGGAGGTTTGGATGCTGTCCTGGAGGGAGCAAAATCCAAGGTTTCGGTTCTAAAGGATTTAGGTATTTCAGCGGGCTTTTTCCCGATTGCTGATGTTGTAACCAATCCCAGTTCACCCATTTATGAACGGACACTAGGCCAGGATGCCATGACAACATCTGACTACGTTCGTGAGGTCGTCACATTGCTCAAGGAAGAAAATTTTCTATCTACCTTGAAGCATTTCCCTGGTTCGAGTGAGACGGGTGATGCGATTACGGGGCTAGTCTATGATGACCGTCCTGTAGATGAATTGAGAAAGCAGGATTTCTTACCGTTTGAGGCAGGGATTGAAGCAGGGGCGGACTCAGTCATGGTCAGTCACATTATTCTGACTGCTGTTTCGGACCAACCGTCCTCTATATCACCTGAGGTGATGGCTATTTTACGTCAGGAGCTGGGCTTTGAAGGGGTTATTTTGACAGATGATTTTGATAAATTGGGTTTGTCAGAATTTCTTGATCAAAATGAAGCAGCCCTTCAAGCAATCGAGGCGGGGGCGGATATGATTTTGTCTTCCAACTTTACGAGTCAGATTCCCTATCTTTTGGACCAGGTAAAAAGAGGAAAACTAAGCGAGGACCGCATTGAGCAATCAGTGGAACGGATTTTGGGGATGAAATACGATTTAGGTTTGATAAAATAAAAGAGGTTAGGTATCTGTCTAACCTCTTATTTCGTTTGGTAGACCAATCGGGTCCTGATGCCGTCCACATCGACAAAGACGACTTCTTGGGTGGCAAGGTGCAGGTCAAGTCCTGCGGTCTGGGCACGTTTAATGGTGGCTTGGAAGGCTTGGATGTCTGTATAGACTAGAGTGTAGTAGGCAAGTCCCGGCATGCCTTCAGTTCGTGTTTGAAGATTTTTTCCTCCCCATTCATTGACAGCTAGGTGGTGATGATAGTCGCCTGAGGCTAGCCAAGCTGCAGATGGGACGGAAAATTTATCCTCGACAGCTAGGACCTCTTGGTAAAAACGGCTAGAAGCAGCGCTTTCTTGGACAGATAGATGGACATGACCCATGCGACTGCCAAGGGGCATCTGATAGGCTGCGTCAGCTTTTTTCCCTAAAGCATAGATCGTTTCAGCATCCATAGGCTCAGTAATGCCGATGATACGGCCGTCCGAGCGGACATCCCAAGTGTCTTGAGGCAGGTCGCGGTAAATTTCGATGCCGTTGCCTTCGGTGTCGGCTAGGTAAATGGCTTCGCTGTAACCGTGGTCGCTGGCACCTTGGAGGGGAATCTTATTGTCGATAAAGTGGCGGAAAATGTTGCCCAAGTCTTCACGGCTAGGTAGGACAATGGCTAAGTGGTAGAGTCCGTAGTTGTGGCTAACTTCGCCTTTCTGCTCTGTTTGAATCAGGCGGACAAGGGTGGTCTGTCCGACACCGAGGTCGATTTGGTTTTGACTTTCCGTCAAAATTTGCAGGCCCAGTACCTGCTGGTAAAACAGGCTTTGGAGTTCCAAATCGCGGACGTTGAGGGCGACATAACCTAGTTCAAATTGGGAATTGTACATAGAGGTACCTAACTTTCTGATACAATTTATAGGAATTTTCGAGTTACTTAGTATCTTTTGGTGAAGTAATGTGTGACGAATAGACTTTTGAAAATTGATTTTTATCTCATAGCTTTCTCAACAAGTGCGCTATCTACGATTTGGATAAAGTGTGTAATTCTATTTTCAGCATTAAAATCGTAAATATGGACAAAGTCTGCTTGAAAGGATTTTTCAGTAAGGTTGTAGGTCCCCTTGTAGTAGCCATAAACCATGACACGGTTTCCTGAAAAGGCGTAATCAACAGGTGTGGCACTATAATTGGTCCATTCAGAACCTAGTCTTGCATGGACGTTTTCAATCACTGCATCTGGACCGATATAAGTACCGGCATAGGGAAAGCCTGCAGCTTCTGTCCAAGAGATATCAGCAGCCAAATGGCTCTTGAAATCTTCTATTCGACCTTGAGCAGTAGCTAGATAAGTCTCTTCTAAAATATTTTTATATAATTGATTTTTTGACATAGGTATTTTCTTTTCTATTGAGCAACTGCCTCTTGGAAAATTTTTTCCAAATCGTCTACTGTGCGAACTTTATTGATAAGATTAAAGAAGTTTCCGTCTTTTTCAAGTAACAAGGTTGGGAAAGAGGTTACCCCCATTTCATAAGCCTTGATAAAGTCAGGGTGTAGACTTTCTGGCTGATTCAAGATGCTTGATAGTTCTTCCATAGCCTTTGTAGGTAACTGATAGGTACCAATTAGGCTGGTGTAACTGTCTGCTTGACTGAGGTCTAACCCATCTTCAAAAAACAATGTTTGAATGTCTAATGTCAGCGGAGCAAGCTGGTGTGGTTCAACGTAGTTTTTCAAAACGGAGTAGGCTCTAGCAGGACCAAGGGAGTCCATGATAAAGTTCGTATCCTTAAACAATTGATTGTAGTTATCGCCAAAAGACATTTGGTAATAGCTTTCGATTTGTTTATTGATGGTCTGTGCCTGCTGGAAATCAACCATTTTCTTTTTGTTATCTCCGACAAACAAGCCTCCGTTAATGACCTCTATTTCTATGTCAGGATGGTCTTGCATGAATTTTGTGAAAATGTGGTTAAAGCCGTAGGTCCAACCACAATAAGCATCGATGATGTAATATAGTTTCATATTAAATTTCTTTCATTTCGATTTCTTGGTTTTTGATTAGAATTTAGCATTGCTATTGGAAGTTTTGGAATTTTCCTCGATTGGCTCAACAAGATCCCAGAGTTCTGCAATTTTATCATCTTCAACTCGATAAAGATCATAGAAGGATGTATATTGACTTGTAGAATCTAAGCTTCTAACACAGCTTGAGCTTGAGCTTGCAGACCAGCGATGGCTTCCTCTGACAATACCAACTGTCCAGTTCCCCATGCTTCTGGATTGACAGTTGTACCTGTAAATTCACCAACCACTTGCATACGAACAAACGGTAGGAGTGCCTGGTAGCTAGCAAACATTGGCTCGTGTCCGGCATTTGCTACAGATGATACAGTAACGATTTTGTCTTGTAGTGCAGATGGGCCACGTGTTTCTGACAAGTCTAGGGAACGGCTAAGCCAGTCAATCAAGTTCTTCACAGTCCCAGGGATTGCAAAGTTGTAAACCGGTGAGAAAATCCAGATAGCATCTGCAGCCATAATCGCATTGCGTGCAGCTTGGACAGCTGGCAAGACTGGTGTTTCAAGATCTTGGTTCATAAGCGGGATTTCTTTATAGTTAAGATAAGATACAGTTGCTTGACCTTTTAAGATGCTTTCAGCTTGCTTTGCCATTTGGTGGTTGAATGAACCTTCACGTAATGAACCGACGATAAATAGAATGTTTTTCATGATCTTATACCTCTAACAATTTTTTCTTCCCTGCTCTCGCAGTTTATGGTATTATTGTAACAGGTACTAAAAATAAAACAAGTACGATTTTTTTGAATAGTCACTATCTTTTTGTGAAGTAATATATAGTATCAAGGGAAAATAAAGGAGAAATTATGGCGACTTTCACACACCATACAGTTCCGGAGTGTCCTTATGTGACCACTCAGTGTGTCTTATCTGGCAAATGGAGTATCTTATTACTACATCATATCGAAGAAGGTCCCATTCGTTTCAATGAATTGCACCGTCGATTGACAGGGATTTCCCAAGCAACTTTGACCAAGCAGTTGCGTCAGCTAGAAGATGATGGTTTAATCATTCGGAAGGTTTATGCACAGGTTCCGCCAAAAGTAGAATATGAACTGAGTGAGATTGGTCAGGAATTCAAGATGGTTCTTCAACAAATTGAAGTCTTCGGCGATAAATACATCAACTTTGTCAAATCAAAAAAATCTGAATGAGTTCGTATCTCATTCAGATTTTTGTCTTTTATAGTTCGTCATCCTTAACGGCTTCTAGCCAGCTAGCAGCAGCCTTGGCTGTACTTTCAAGGGCACCTTCCTTGAATGGTGATTGGAGGTTTGCGGCTTCAACCACTTGCAAGAAGGACTTGGTGCCACCCAAATCACAGATGCGGATGTAGTCTTCCCAAGCTGTCTCATCGTGATCCACCTGCGTGCGTTTCCAGAATTGGAGGGCGCAGACTTGGGCCAAGGTATAGTCGATGTAGTAGAATGGACTAGCAAAGATATGCCCTTGACGATACCAGAAGATACCACGGTTGAGGGCTTCTGATTCGGAATAATCACGGTCTGGCAAGTAGAGGTCTTGGAGTTTTTTCCAAGTCGCCTTGCGTTCTGCTGGTGTCATCTCTGGGTGTTCATAGACTTCGTGCTGGAAGTGATCCACTAAGACACCGTAAGGCAAGAAGAGAAGGGCACTTGCCAAGTGAGTAAATTTATATTTATCGACTTGTTCCTTGAAGAAACGGTCCATCCAAGGCCAGGTCATAAATTCCATAGACATGGAGTGGATTTCACAGGTTTCGTAGGTTGGCCAAACAACTTCTGGACTTTGAATCCAACGGGAACGATAGACTTGGAAAGCGTGACCTGCTTCGTGGGTCAAGACATCAATATCACCGCTGGTTCCGTTGAAGTTAGAGAAAATGAATGGGCTCTTGAAGTCAGGGATATAGGTACAGTAACCACCGCTGTTTTTGCCTGGTTTTGCAACCAAGTCCAAGAGTTCATGCTCAATCATGAAATCGAAGAACTCGCCTGTTTCTGCTGACAATTCACGGTACATGTCTTGGGCTTGGCTGACGATAAAGTCGGGGTCACCTTGTGGGACCGCATTGCCGTCTAAGAACTCAAGATTGAGGTCGTAGTGTTTGAGGCTTGGTACTTGCAAGCGTTTGGCTTGGCGTTGACGCAGATTTTGCACAATCGGTACGATATGCTTGAGAATTTCTTCACGGTACACCTTGACCATGTCACGATTGTAATCGAAACGGTTCATCTTGAGGTAGCCGTATTCTACATAGTCCTTGAAGCCGAGTTTGTGGGCGATTTCCGTGCGGACCTTTACTAATTCATCGTACACACGGTCAAAGTCGGCTTCCTTGCTTTCAAAGAAGGCAGTTGTGGCAGCAGAAGCAGCCTTGCGGACTTCACGGTCGGTTGATTGACCGAATGGCCCCATTTGTGCCAGGTTGTAGGTCTGACCTTGGAAATCAATCTCTGCACCAGCGATCAGTTTACTGTATTCATCAGATAATTCATTTTCTTTTTGCAGTAATGGAATGACGTCTGATGAGAATGTCTTGAGCTTATTCTCAGCCTGCATGAAGAAGGTTTTAGGCAAGATGTCTGACAACTCTTCCTTGTAAGGCGTCTGGACGATGACACGGTAGTAGTTGGTGGTCAATTCTTCAAAAAGTGGCGAATATTCATTCCAAAACTTGGTTTCTTCATTATAAAACTCATCGTTCATATCGATGGTGTGGCGGATCATCCAGAGATTGTACTGGGTATCGACCAAGCTGAGCAATTTGGTAATATCTGCAACAAGTGTGCGAGTTGTTTCCAAGTCACGTGCTTGAGCTAACTGGTCGGTTAGGTCAGTAAATTGAGCCTTGATGGCTTCATAATCGGGACGGACATAGGTATAGTCTGAAAATTTCATATCTTTCTCCTTTTTGTATTGTTACCTTCTATCTTACTCTTTTTCATAGCCTTTGGCAAATCTTGGTCAAGTTTAGTCAACGATGGTCTGCTTAAAGATGCTTTCCTTTTTCTCCTGGTCAATGGCATGGAAATAGGCGTAAAGAATGTCCAGCATAATGAGCAGAGGGATTTGGGGTGAAATGCGATTGCCATAGTTCAAATTGCGAACAGAGGCAACAGGGATAAGGGTGTCAATAGGAGTTGTATCAAATTCCCTGGTTGTCAAGAGGGCTGTCTGAATACCTCGCTCGGCTGCCAGAGTCAGGTGGTCGATGATATCCTCAGTATAGCCAGACAGGGAGAGCCCAATCACTAGGCAGTTGGGATCCAGGATATTGGTGGTCCAGATCAGGTTATTGCGGTCGGTAATGGCGTCACAGACAACTCCCAGGCGCATGAAACGGGACTTAATCTCCATGGCAACAAGACCTGAACTGCCGGTGCCGTAGAAATAAACCCGCTTGCTTTGGTCAATCAGGTGGGCGATTTCTTGCAGTTTTTCCTCGTCCACCAGCTGGCTGGTCGCAGTTAGAATTTCGTCGTAATCCACCAGGACCTTCTTGGTCAGGTTGTTTTGGACATGTTTAAATTGTTTGTCTAGCTGTTGTTGCTGGTTTTGAAAGGCAAAGACAAATTCCCGATAGCCTGAAAATCCGCATTTCTTAGCAAAGCGGGTCAGGGCAGAAGGAGAAATATGCAGTTCCTGGGTGACGATTTCCAAGCTCAAATCCATGGTCTTGGAGTCCAGGCTTGTAAAGTAGGCCGCAATTTCCCTTTCCAGCTTGGTCATCTGTTCCAGATTGCTGTCGATGATGGCAATGATATTCTGTTCAGCTTTCATAGTAGTTCCCTGTAATAATATAGTGTATTTCTATTATACCATAAAAAAGAATCTTTCTGCCATTTGTGATATAATGTTAAATAGTAAAGGGAATGTATGACCATGTATATTGAAATGATTGATGAAACAGGGCAGGTTTCTGCTCAGATGCAAGAGCAGATTACAGACTTGCTCCAATTTGCGGCGGAGAAAATCGGTAAGCAAAACAAGGAAATGGCTGTGACCTTTGTGGACAATGCGCGTGTCCATGAAGTGAATTTAGAGTACCGGGGAATTGACCGTCCGACGGATGTAGTCAGCCTAGAGTACAAGCCGGAGCAGGAGATTGTCTTTGATGAGGAAGATTTGCTGGATAATCCTGAATTGGCTGAGATGATGGAAGATTTTGATGCCTACATCGGTGAGCTCTTTATTTCCATTGACAAGGCGCGTGAGCAGGCAGAGGACTACGGCCATAGTTTTGACCGCGAAATGGGCTTTTTGGCTGTGCACGGCTTCCTCCATATCAACGGCTATGATCACTACACGCCTGAGGAAGAGGCGGAGATGTTTGGTTTGCAAGAAGAGATTTTGACGGCTTATGGACTTACGAGAGAATAATTCAAAGAAACGCTGGAAGAATCAGAACCTGGTAGCCAGTATGGATTTTGCGGTTTCCGGCTTGATAACGGCCTTTAAGGAAGAGCGCAATATGAAAAAGCATGCGGCAACGGCCTTTTTGGTGGTCTTGGCTGGCTTGATTTTTCAGGTATCGGCTACAGAATGGCTCTTTCTCCTGCTCAGCATTAGCCTGGTGATTGCCTTCGAAATCATGAATTCGGCTATTGAAAGCGTGGTGGATTTGGCCTCGGACTATCATTTTCACATTTTGGCCAAGAATGCCAAGGATATGGCGGCAGGAGCGGTCCTTTTTGTCTCAGGCTTTGCCCTTTTGACAGGATTGATTATTTTTATCCCTAAGATTTGGGATTTGATTTTTTAGGAAAATAAGGAGAATCTATGACTTTCAAGTCAGGTTTTGTGGCGATTTTGGGTCGTCCAAATGTGGGGAAATCGACTTTTCTCAACTATGTAATGGGGCAAAAAATTGCTATCATGAGCGACAAGGCTCAGACAACCCGTAACAAGATTATGGGGATTTATACAACAGACGAGGAACAAATTGTCTTTATCGACACGCCAGGTATTCACAAGCCAAAGACGGCCTTGGGAGACTTCATGGTTGAGTCTGCTTACAGCACCTTGCGTGAGGTGGATACGGTCATCTTCATGGTGCCTGCCGATGAAAAACGCGGCAAGGGTGATGATATGATTATGGAGCGTCTGCGTCAGGCCAAGGTACCGGTTATTTTGGTGGTCAACAAGATTGACAAGGTCCATCCGGACCAGCTATTGGAGCAGATTGATGATTTCCGCCAGCAGATGGATTTCAAGGAAATTGTGCCTATTTCTGCAACCCAAGGCAATAATGTCAATCGCTTGATGGAAATTCTCAAGGAAAATCTGGATGAGGGTTTCCAATATTTCCCAGCAGACCAGATTACCGATCATCCAGAGCGCTTCTTGGTGTCCGAGATGATTCGCGAGAAGGTCTTGCACCTAACTCGCGAGGAAATTCCGCATTCGGTGGCAGTGGTTATCGAGTCCATGAAACGGGATGAATTTACAGACAAGGTTCATATCCGCGCGACCATCATGGTCGAACGCGATAGCCAAAAAGGCATTATCATTGGCAAACAAGGAGCCATGCTCAAGAAAATCGGCTCCATGGCCCGACGCGATATTGAACTCATGCTGGGGGACAAGGTCTTCCTGGAAACCTGGGTCAAAGTCAAGAAAAACTGGCGTGACAAAAAACTCGATCTGGCAGACTTTGGTTATAATGAGAAAGAGTATTAAAAACGTCCGGGGGAGTGAAACAGTCTGGGAATAGACTGTTTCAGCTGGTCACCTAAAAATGCGAAAGTGACCATGTGAAAACCCGAGCCTAGAAATTGGAGAGCGAGGAAGGTTCGGGGGAGCGAAGCAGTCCAGTGGATGTTAGAAACTAGTAAGTCGCCTAGGCAATTCCGCAGAGAATTGCCGTTAGTTGAGTAGCGTTTTAATGCATTCAACTTTGGCGAATTAAACCCGAGCTTTAAAATTGTAGAGCGAGGCAGTCAGGGAGTGACCTCAATAGCCCGCTAGCCTTGAAGTAAGAAGACGGCTGTGAGCCTATGGATAGTCTCTAATATTCCGATCCCAGAAATCCGAAAGTGCCGCAATAATGCCATGTTGCTACATCTTTTAGGTAAAAACATATAAAGAAACATTTAGACACCACGTTAGTGGTGTTTTACGTCGCAAAGGAGAGAAAGTATGTCAATAAAATCTGTTACGGAAGAAATAGTTTCTGTTTGGGGTTCATTTGCAAGTTCGGTATGGCAGACAGATAAACAAGTTTTGATGGAAGAATTTGCTGAGGGTAAGTTTCCATTTGAGTTTCTTTATTATTCTTCGTCAGGTATAGCGGTTGCATGGATAAGTTTGTCACTCCGCCATGATTATGTGGAAGGCTGTCAGTTTAGTCCAGTTGCCTATGTAGAAGGAATTTTTGTTCATCCTGATTATCGTGGACAAGGGATTGCTGCCGAATTACTCGATTTTGCAGATTCGTGGGCTAAATCTCATGGAGCACGGGAACTGGCATCTGATACGGATTTTAAAAATAGCCACAGTCAGGCTTTTCATACCAAGAATGGTTTCAGAGAAGTAAGTAGAAATATACATTATGTCAGAAAGGTTGAGGTGGAATAGTATGCCCGAACTTCCAGAGGTTGAGACGGTTCGTCGTGGGCTCAATCGTCTTGTCAAAGGTAAGAAAATTGAACGTGTCCGGGTGGACTATCCTCGTATGATTGTGACTGGTGCGGACAGCTTTCGTGAGCAGTTGGTTGGTCAAACCATCATGGAGGTGGATCGTCGGGGTAAATATTTGCTCCTCTATCTGACAGATTTTGTGCTGATTTCCCATCTGCGTATGGAGGGCAAGTACAATCTCTTCCATGATGTGGTGCCTATAAACAAGCATTTCCATGCCTTTTTTACCTTCACAGACGGCTCAACCTTGGTCTATCAAGATGTCCGCAAGTTTGGGACAATGGAACTGCTGGGCAAGGCAGATGTGGATGCCTATTTTATCAGTCGAAAAATTGGTCCTGAGCCGACGGAGGAAGATTTTGTCCTAGAAGAATTTGCACTCAAGTTAGCTAAGTCGAGAAAGCCCATTAAGGCACATCTTTTGGACCAGTCTTTGGTGGCTGGTTTGGGCAATATCTATGTCGATGAGGTTTTATTCAAGGCACAAGTTCATCCTGCTCAAACAAGTAATCTGCTGTCGGCAGAGCAGGTGGCAGACCTCCGTCAAGCCACCATTGAAGTCCTGCAACTGGGTATCGAAAAAGGTGGCTCAACCATTCGGACCTATAAGAATGCCTTGGGCATGGACGGGACCATGCAGGATTATTTACAAGTTTATGGAAAGACAGGACAGGCCTGTCCCCGTTGCCAGACAGAGATTATCAAAATCCAGTTGAGCGGGCGGGGTACACATTTCTGTCCCAAGTGTCAGGTGAAAAATGGCTAAGGTAATCGGATTAACAGGCGGTATCGCGTCGGGTAAGTCAACAGTGACAGCTTTTTTACGAGAGAAGGGCTATCAGGTCATCGATGCAGACGGGGTGGTTCATGACTTGCAGAAAAAGGGCGGACGGCTCTATCAGGTCTTGCTGGAGGAGTTTGGTCCGGCAATTCTAGCAGCTGATGGTCAATTGGACCGAGTAAAATTGGGCCAGCAGGTCTTTGCGGATAGCCAGCTGCGGGCACGCTTGTCTGAACTACAGGACCAGATTATTCGGCAAGAACTGTTGGCACGACGGGATTTGCTATCACAGACAGAAGAAGTGGTTTTCATGGATATTCCCCTGCTCTACGAGTTGGATTATAGCGGGGAGGTCGATGAGGTCTGGCTGGTCTATGTCGATGAGCGCCAGCAGTTGGCACGGCTCATGGCTCGCAACGGCTATAGCCTGCAGGAGGCGGAGAATCGCTTGGCAGCGCAGCTTTCTTTAGAAAAGAAAAAAGAACGGGTAGATAAGGTGATTGATAACAGTGGGTCGCGGGAGGCGACCTTGGCGCAGGTGGCGTCTTTGGTGGAGGAGATTGGAAATGGACGAGGGTAGTAGTTGCTGGAAGCAGAATTTGAAGGTGGCCTGGATTGGGAATTTTTTGACGGGGGTTAGTTTTACCTTGGTCATGCCTTTTATCTCGGTCTTTGTGGAGGAGTTGGGAGTGACTGGCAGTCAGGTGGAGTATTTTGCTGGTCTGGCTGTGTCGACCAATGCCCTGGCGGCAGCTATTATGGCACCGATTTGGGGGAGTTTGGCGGACCGTTATGGTCGCAAGCCCATGATGGTGCGGGCGGCTTTTGCTATGATTTTCACCATGGGTGGGATGGCTTTTGTGCCAAATGTTTTTTGGATGATTGTCCTGCGTGTGTTGAATGGGATGTTTACAGGTTATATTCCCAATGCGACGGCTCTAGTGGCCAGTCAGGTGCCCAAGGACAAGACAGGCTATGCTCTGGGAACCTTGTCAACAGGGGCTGTGGCGGGTAACTTGATTGGCCCGACTCTGGGTGGTTTTTTGGCGGAAATAGTGGGGATTCACAATGTCTTTCTGCTGGTCGGTTTGCTCTATCTCTTGGTGGCGGTTTTGACAGTTTTATATATTCGTGAAGATTTCAAGCCGATGGCAAAGGGGCAGCAGATGATGATTGCAGAGCTCTTTCATCAAATCAAGGACAAGCAGATGATGGTGGGACTGTTTATCACTTCCATGATTATCATTGCGGCGGCTCAGGCTATCGTGCCGATTTTAACTCTTTATGTGCGGCATCTGGGTCAGACGGACAATCTGCTTTTTGTAGCTGGATTTATTATTTCCCTGCCGGGCATGGCCTCGCTGGTGACTTCAGGTCCTTTGGGGAAATTGGGGGACCGAATTGGCAATCACAGGTTGCTGCTCATGGCCTTGGCCTACAGTCTCTTGATCAATGTCCTCTGCGTCTTTGCCCAAAGTCCTTTCCAGCTAGGTGTACTGCGCTTTCTCTATGGTTTTGGTACGGGAGCTCTATTGCCGTCGGTCAATTCCCTCTTGACCAAGCTGACGCCCAAAGAAGGGATTTCGCGCATTTTCTCCTACAATCAGATTTTTAATAATCTAGGTTCGGTTGTGGGGCCCATGATTGGGTCAACGACTGCTGCTCATCTAGGCTATGATTGGGTGTTTTATGTGTCTAGCGCTCTGGTTTTGTTTAATCTGATTTGGTCCTTGGTGAATTTTAGAAACTACTTGAAAGTAAGGGAAGTCTAGTGAGAGTAAAAATCAATTTGCAATGTTCTGAATGTGGCAGTAAGAATTATTTGACTAGCAAGAATGCCAAGACCCATCCGGATAAAATCCAGGTCTTGAAATACTGCCCCAAGGAGAGAAAAGTAACCCTCCACCTTGAAACGAAATAGATTCTGTGGTATAATAGCAGGAGTTATTTAAGAAAGTGAAAAAAGTATGTATCAAGTATTATTAACCATTCTGTTGATTTTATCTGTTATTCTTGTGGCGGTGATTTTTATTCAGCCAGCTAAAAACCAATCAAGTAATGTCTTTGATGCTTCTAGTGGTGCTCTTTTTGAGAGGACAAAAGCGCGTGGGTTTGAGGCAGTGATGCAGCGTTTTACAGCCATTCTAGTTGCCCTTTGGTTGCTCAATGCGCTGGTTCTGGTTATCATTTCAAGTAATTAATAGAATCAAATGTAGACTGGGGCAATGCTCTTGGTCTATTTTTTTGGGAGTGGGACAGAATTTGACTAATCAAAAGAAGTTCAACTGAACTCTCGCGTTTCTAGGTTCAGGCTAAAACGGTCTATTCCTAGATCGTTTTACTCACACCCTGTACAGTTGATTAGGAAATTTTGGAGAATAAAATGCGAACAAAATTTCCAATCAACCACTGCGCTGAAATGATGACGCAAATTTAGAAAAGTAGAGCTAGGGATATTCCTAGCACTTTGGTAAAGATAAATGAAAAAAGATATTTTAAACTATATTACAGAAGCAGGTCCTGTGACCATGGACCAACTAGCGGACCACTTGCAGGCTAGTTCAGCCAAGGCGTTTACTGACTTGGTCAAGCTGGTTTCGAGCATGGAAGGCAGCCGTCAGCTTGTCTTTGACAATGCGGGTCGAATCGCTCTGCCAGTACCTAAAGTATCCAAAAACAAGGTCACTTTACAGGGGATTTTTCGTGCCCACAAGTCTGGTTTTGGCTTTGTGACTATTGATGAGGAGGAAGATGACCTCTTTGTCAGTCGTGACGATGTCAACTTCGCTATCGAGGGCGACCGAGTGGAAGTGGCCATTAAGAAAGTGGCGGACAGGCTCAAGGGGACGGCTGCGGAAGCGGAAGTCATTGATATTTTGGAACATAGCCTGAAAACTGCGGTGGGCTTGATTGTCTTTGACGAAGACAAGCCAGAATATGCAGGCTACATCAAGTCTAAAAACCAGAAAATCGCTCAGAAAATTTACATCAAGAAGTCACCTCTGGTATTGACTGGAACGGAAATCCTAAAAGTTGATATCGAAGCTTATCCCAATAAGAAACGGGACCACTTTGTTGCGACCATTCGGGACGTAGTGGGCCACAAGGACGATGTGGGAATCGATGTCTTGGAAGTTTTGGAATCCATGGACATCGTGTCGGAATTCCCTGATGAAGTCTTGGCAGAGGCTAATCGGGTACCAGAAAGTCCGTCTGAGAAAGACTTTGAAGGACGCTTGGACCTACGAGATGAGATCATCTTCACTATCGACGGTGCAGATGCCAAGGACTTGGATGATGCGGTCCATATCAAGCAGCTCAAGAACGGCAATCTGGAACTGGGTGTCCATATCGCTGATGTCAGCTACTATGTGACCGAAGGCTCTGCCTTGGACCAGGAAGCTGTCAAGCGGGGAACCTCTGTCTATGTGACCGACCGTGTGGTACCAATGCTGCCAGAACGCCTGTCAAACGGCATTTGCTCCCTTAATCCAAATGTGGACCGTCTTACCCAGTCAGCCATTATGGAAATTGACCGCAAGGGCAAGGTAGTCAAGCACTGGATTGGCCAAACGGTTATCAAAACCACCTTCCGCATGACCTATTCCGATGTCAATGACATGATTGCAGGCAACAAGGAAAAGCTGGACAAGTACAAGGCTATCGTACCGAGTGTTGAGCTTATGGTTAAACTCCATGAAACCCTGGAAACCATGCGCTACAAGCGTGGGGCTCTGAATTTTGATACGACAGAGGCCAAAATCATTGTCAACAAGGACGGGTTGCCAGTCGATATTCAACTGCGTCAGCGGGGCATTGCCGAGCGGATGATTGAGTCCTTCATGCTGGCGGCCAATGAGTGCGTTGCCGAGCATTTTGCCAAGTTGGACCTGCCTTTCATCTATCGAATCCACGAGGAGCCTAAGTCGGACAAGCTGCAGAAGTTCATCGATTATGCGACCAGCTTTGGCTTGACGGTCTATGGTACAGCCAGCTCTATCAGCCAGGATGCCCTTCAGGACCTCATGGAACGGGTCAAAGATGAACCCTATGCGGATGTCCTCAACATGATGCTGCTCCGTTCCATGCAGCAGGCACGCTACTCGGAGCACAACCACGGCCACTACGGACTGGGTGCGGAGTTTTACACCCACTTCACCAGTCCTATCCGCCGCTATCCTGACCTGCTGGTTCACCGTATGGTACGGGAATATGGTCACAATCCTGCGGAAAAAGCAGAGCATTTTGAGCAGGTCATTCCTGAGCTGGCCAAGTCTTCGTCCAGTTTAGAACGACGTGCTATTGAGGCAGAGCGGGAAGTCGAAGCCATGAAGAAGGCAGAGTTCATGCAAGAATTTGTCGGGCAAGAGTTTGACGGTGTCGTGTCAAGCGTGGTCAAGTTTGGGCTCTTTGTAGAGTTGCCAAATACAGTTGAAGGCTTGATTCATGTCACTAACCTCAACGAGTACTACCAGTTCCACGAGCGGACTCTGACCTTGCAGGGTGAGAAATCTGGTCGGGTCTTCCGTGTCGGTCAGCCAATCCGTATCAAACTAACGCGGGCGGACAAGATGACAGGGGAAATCGATTTTGCCCACGTGCCGTCCGAGCTGGATATTGTCGAAAAGGCCTTGAAAGCCAAGCGGAGAACGGCTAGTCACTCCAACCGAGATCGTGATGATCGGTCAGGGCGAGGACGAGGTAAGCACCACAAACAAGAAGCTGCTGGTCGCGACAGTGGACGTCACAAGTCTGGGAAAGACCACAAATCAAAAAGCGGCAAAAAAGACAAGAAAAAGAAACCATTTTACAAAGAAGTGGCTAAAAAGAACAAGAAGAAAAGGAGATAGGCATGGCCAAGGGTGAGGGCAATGTGATTGCACAGAATAAAAAAGCCCGCCACGACTATACCATTGTTGATACAGTGGAGGCGGGGATGGTCCTGACGGGGACAGAGATTAAGTCCATTCGTGCGGGGCGGATCAACCTTAAAGATGGTTTTGCCCAAATAAAGAATGGTGAGGCTTGGTTGGTTAATGTTCATATCGCTCCCTACGATGAGGGCAATATCTGGAACCAGGAGCCAACGCGGACCCGCAAGCTCCTCTTGCGGAAGAAGCAAATCGAGTCCTTGGGTAATGAGGTCAAGGGAACAGGGATGACCCTGGTGCCGCTCAAGGTCTATATCAAGGACGGCTTTGCCAAGGTCTTGATTGGGCTTGCCAAAGGGAAGCACGATTACGACAAGCGAGAGTCTATCAAACGCCGTGAGCAAGACCGTGACATCAAACGGACCATGAAGGCTATCAATAGTCGGTAGACTGGGAGAAATCCTGGTCTTTTTGATATTTCTCAGAAAATACAGAACGCTTTGATATTTTAGGTTTGGTATGGTATCGTAGTAAAAAACGAATAGAACTTAAATTGAGGACTTCTATATAAAGGGAAAGGAAGTGGACTCTTGAAAGGATTCTTTCTAAGTATAAAAAATGATTATGTTGAAACAAGAAGTCATCCCAGATAAGACTTTTTAGAATGGTTTATTCAAAGAAAGCTAACATGGGGGCAACGCTGGGGACTTGTTCTCATTCTAAACTTCATCCTCCAGCCTTTTTTGTTCAATTTAGTCGTCTTGCTATGGATTTTTTGGATTGGGGTGATCCTGTTTATTTTTTATCTATTTGGACAACTATTTTTCTTGTTAAGGGCAATCTATAGGTAAATAGAGCGGGATAAAGCCCAGAGTTGATTCCGCCAGCGCAAAACAGAGTGAGCTAAGTCATGCCCAACTGCCGCCATCAATAGTCGCTAAGACTGGGAGAAATCTCAGTATTTTTTCATGGAGTAATCGGGTAGAAATGTAGAGTGAATTGTGATATATTAAGTTAGAGAGCCAAAAGGAGGAAGCGATGACTACTTTTAAACAGACATTAAAGCCGATTCGGATACAGAGATTGGTAACCTTCTTCTTTCAATTACTATCGATTCTCTTTTCCCTTAGCCAACCTGTCTTGATTGGCTACTTGATTGACCAAATTAGTCAAATCAATCAAGGGGGGAGAATGGATGCCATCTATCATACAATCTTTCTACTAGTACTAGTTTCTATCTTAGATTTACTAATTTATTATATAAAAGATTTCTGCTTTCAACAGACTCTGGCAAAAGGGATTATGCTTATGCGTTATCATGTCATGTCAGCTGCTTTGGGAGAGCCTCTATCTTCCTTCAGTCATCAGGAAAATGGTGATAAACTCAATAAAATTCTGAATGATAGTGAGACTTATGCAAAATACTTGGTCTATTTGATTCCAGAGATCATTATTTTTACGACGCGCCTGCTGATCATCTATAGTATTTTCTTTGTAACTAGTTTTGAACTGACAGTCATTATCTTTGGTATTTTTGTATCTTATACTTGTATCTATTTAGCTCTCAATAAGAGTATTAAGCCCAGAATTCAGACTGAAAGCGAATCTTATTCTAAGGTAATGGAGGATACAGTCGAATTATTGCAAGGTCGAGAAACTATTAAACTCGGTCTGAAAGATACATTTTTTAAGAGACGTTTTCAAGATTCTTTAAATCGCTATCTGGTTTCAAAAACACAAGTATTGCGAGTGTCGTCCTTAGATAGTGCATTTATGAATTTCTTTTATTCCATTATTCCCATCACGATTCTAGGAGTTGGTGTCTATCTAGTATTACAAGGGAAGTTGACTCTAGGTAGTTTATTTACCTTGCAGTCCTATACACATTGGATTTTAGATCCTGTTTTTAGCATCGCAACGCTGAATCGGTTAAAACAACAAGCTGATGTCGCTTTGCCACGATTGCAGGAATTTTTTAAGCATGAGGAGTCAGTAGAAAGGCCTGTATTGAAGCAGGAATTAAGCAGAATTCAGACCTTGGAACTTCAGAAAGTTTGCTTTGCTTATGAGTCCAATCAGAGTATGATTCAAGAGTTAGATTTGAGGTTAGAAGTCGGTAGTCGTTTGGCAGTTGTTGGACAGACAGGAAGTGGTAAGTCAACCTTGTCAAAATTGTTGCTAGGAATTCTTCATCCAACTAGTGGTCATATTTTAGTGAATGGACAAAATCTATTCGATTTTGAGACAGAAGATTTATTGGTTCGTATATCCTATTTACCTCAAGATGTCTTTTTATTTGCGGCTGGGGTACGCGAGAATATCCAGTTTGATCACGGATGGGAACTCTCAGAACAAGTCATTGCAGGCTTGCATCTGGAAGATTTGTTGGGGCGAGAAGTTGACAGCAAACACTCTCTATCAGGTGGAGAAAGACAGCGTATTGGAATCGCTAGAAGTTTAAATCGATCAGTTGATGTACTGATTTACGATGAACTGACCTCAGCCTTGGACCAAGCAACTGAAGACTCGGTCGTTGCCACGATTGCATCCTACCTAGATGAAAACCCTGCTATTTTTATTGCTATTACACATCGAAAGAAAATTTTAGAGATTTGTAATCAGCAATTAGAGTTGACTGGTGGGGGGAGTTGGCAGTTGAGTAGTATATAAAATAAGAACCTCCAGGAGTACTAGGATTTCTGGAGGTTTCTTTTTGTATTTTACTTAATTAAAATCAGAATTCACCTACCTCCAAAGGTTCCCCGAAACTTTGGAGATAGGCGAACGTCTTTGTTTCTCCAAGAGCAGATAGAACTCTAGCTGTTTTTATATTTATCCCATATTTACTTCGCAGTAAATAGTCTTTCTAAATGATATGGAATATTATACACCTTGGAGTCAACTCCAAGTCAAGTAAAAATATAGATTTGAAGGAAAGATTTCTTTGTGGTAGACTAGAAACATCTTTAAAGATTTGTAGACGAAAAGGAGAGATGATGACTGTTTTAGTTCCTTACAAACGCATGCCCATTTGGAATCAGAAGACAGTTCCCCAGCATTTTTTGACTAAGCATAATACCAAGGTGGGTACTTGGGCTAAAATCAAGGTTTTGAAGGGTCAGCTCAAATTTGAGCCGATTTCAGATGACAATGAGATTTTGTCTAGTTTTGTCTATGGTCCGACAGATGAGATTCCTTTTGTTGAGCCACAGGCTTGGCATCGGGTGACCTTGTTGACAGAGGATACGGAGTTTTTCTTGGAATTTTTCTGTCAGCCAGAGGATTATTTTGCTAAAAAGTACGACTACACGCGGACGCATTCGGAGGTCTTGGAGGCATTGAAGATCATCGAGCCATGTAAGGTCTTGGACCTGGGCTGTGGTCATGGTAGGAACAGTCTTTATTTGGCCCAGCAGGGTTTTGAGGTGACGGCAGTTGATAAGCATGTGCCGAGCATTCAGACGCTCTTGCAGGTTAAGGAAGCGGAGGATTTGGATTTACAGGCTGGGACTTATGATATTAACTCAGCTAGTTTGGAGCAGGACTATGATTGGATTATCTCAACAGTGGTCTTCATGTTTTTGGAGCGTGACCGTGTACCCGCCATTATCCAAAATATGCAGGAACGAACAAGACCAGGTGGTTACAACTTGATTGTAGCAGCCATGGATACGGAAGATGCACCCTGTCCTATGAATTTCTCCTTTACCTTTGGTTCAGGTGAATTGAAGGAATACTACCGTGACTGGGACTTGGTCAAGTACAACGAAGACTTTGGACAGCTCCACAAGCGTGATGAAAATGGTAACTTCCTCAAAATGCGGTTTGCGACCATGTTGGCAAGAAAAAAGTGCTGATATCATATTTTGATTAGAACCAAGTTTACCAGAGAAAAGGCAGCACCATTTTTCAAACTATGCTATAATAGAAGGGATAAAAAGGAGAATCTATGTTTTACGCTTATTTACGAACATTACTATCATTTTTACTCTGGGCTGTCAATGGCAATATTCACTACCATGACAAGGATAATATCCTGCCCAAGGAAGAGAATTATATTCTGATTGCTCCTCACAAGACCTTCTGGGACCCTGTTTTCATGGGCTATGCGGCGGCACCAAAGCAATTTATCTTTATGGCCAAAAAGGAACTCTTCAAGGACCGTGGCTTTGGTTGGTGGATTCGCAAGTGTGGTGCCTTTCCTATTGACCGTGAAAATCCTAGTATGTCGGCTATTAAGTACCCTGTCAATATGCTCAAGAAAAGCGACCGTTCGCTGGTCATGTTTCCGTCTGGTAGCCGACATTCATCTGAGCTCAAAGGTGGTGTGGCGGTCATTGCCAAGTCTGCCAAGGTCAAGCTTATGCCTGCTACCTATGTCGGTCCTCTGACCCTCAAGGGCTTGTTGGCTGGTGAGCGGATTGATGTGGCTTTTGGCAATCCAATTGATATTTTAGACATCAAGCGCATGGACGATGCAGGAACAGCTGAGGTAACAGGCCGTATTGAAAAGGAGTTCAAGCGTCTGGACGACTACGCTGGCTCCTTCCAAACCAAGAAAAAACCAAATGTCTTGACCTATATCTACCGTATTCCGATACTTTTGCTGGTGGCCTTGATTTTGGGACTGACCTATATATTTAGCTACCTGGCTAGTTTCGTCTGGAATCCATCGGTTGAATTGGACAAGAAATAAGGTGATAAAAAAACTCGCAAATTTTGTGAGTTTTTTCTGTTCTTTTACGCACTTACTAGTTGGAGGTAGTAAAATGAACAATATCCATTCTTATATCGAAATATTGAAAAACTATAAGTGGCAGATTGGTCTGCCGGCTGCGGCAGGGGTCATTTTGACCAGCTTTCTGCTCTTTAGCCAACCCGCCAAATCCGTTGACCAAACAGGTCTAGCTGACTTAACCAGGACAGAGCAGACAAGCTCTGCATCATCTGAGGACCAAACGAAAACAGCATCTAGCTCAACTGAAGTGAGCAGCCAGTTGGTGGTCGATGTCAAGGGAGCGGTGAAAAAGCCGGGGCTCTATACCCTTGAACATGGTAGCCGGGTCAACGATGCCCTGCTGGCTGCTGGTGGATTTTCCCAGGAGGCAGATCAGAAGTCAGTCAATCTGGCTCAGAAGCTGAGCGACGAAGCGGTGGTCTATGTGGCTAGTAAAGGTGAAAATATCTCGGTGGTGGCAAGCAGCAATCCCAGCTCTGCTATGTCCCAAAACCAAGACGACAAGCAAGGTCTAGTTAATCTCAATACGGCGACCGAGGCGGAGCTGCAGACTATTTCAGGCGTCGGGGCCAAACGGGCGGCGGACATTATCGCCTATCGGGAGGCCAATGGTGGCTTCAAGAGCGTCGACGACCTCAATAATGTGTCGGGTATCGGCGACAAGACCCTGGAGAACATCCGGCCTTATGTCACGGTTTAAGCTCCCCTGCCAGCCTATCCACCTGGCCCTTTTAGTCGTCTCCCTATATTTTGTGGTTCATCGCTTTTCGCTTTTGGCAATAGGCCTGCTCAGTTTTCTCTTGGTGGTCTTCTGCTTGCAGCAGGGGCAGAAGGCTTTAGTCAGACTGCTGGCGCTTTTAGGCCTATGTGGTCTCTTCTTCGGATTTCAGTTGTATCAATGGACCAGGGCAGACCAGTCAGCCCCTGAGCAAGTGACGACCCTACTGGTCATTCCAGATACCATTGACATCAACGGAGACAGCCTGTCCTTTCGCGGTCGGGCTGACGGGCGAGTTTACCAAGCCTTCTACAAATTGACAAGTCAAGAGGAGCAGGAAGCTTTTCAAAATCTGTCGGACCTGGTTGAGCTGACGGTAGAGGCTGAGGTGAGCCGGCCAGCCGGTCAGCGTAATTTCAATGGTTTTGATTATGCTGCCTATTTGCGGACCCAGGGCATTTATCGGACGGTCAAGGTTGTGGCTATTTATAAGGTTGACAAGGTTGTGAGCTGGCATCCTCTGGACTGGCTATCTAGCCTGCGAAGAAAGGCTCTGGTCTATGTGAAAACCAATTTCCCTGCTCCCATGAGCCATTATATGACGGGGCTTTTGTTTGGGGAGTTGGATAGCGATTTTGACCAGATGAGTGAGCTCTACTCCAGTCTGGGCATTATCCACCTCTTTGCCCTGTCTGGTATGCAGGTTGGCTTTTTTGTGGACAAATTTCGTTGGATTCTCCTGCGGCTGGGTCTGACCAAGGAGACGGTGGACAAGGTTCAAATTCTCTTTTCACTTGTTTATGCTGGTCTGACAGGCTGGTCGGTTTCTGTCGTCCGGTCTTTAGTACAGAAAATTCTGGGCAATCTGGGGTTGCGGAAGTTGGATAACTTTGCGGTGACGGTCTTTGTCTGCCTGCTCATTATGCCACGCTTTTTACTGACAGCAGGCGGTGTCCTGACCTTTACCTACGCTTTCTTGCTGACAGTTTTTGACTTCGAGGACTTGGGCTGGTTTAAGAAAATTGTGGTGGAAAGTTTGGCTATTTCGGCTGGGATTTTACCTATTCTAATCGGCTATTTTTATTCTTTCCAGCCCCTGTCCATTCTGCTGACCTTTACTTTTTCCTTTGTATTCGATGTCTTGCTCCTACCAGGTCTGTCCTCGATTTTCCTGCTATCGCCCTTGGTCAAAATTACTTGGGTCAATGGATTTTTTGTCCTCTTGGAGAAAATCATTGTCTGGGTGGCGGATTTGGGGTTGCGTCCGTGGATTTTTGGCAAGCCATCACCTCTGGTCTTGCTGGTTTTGCTGGTCGGTCTTTTCTTGCTCTATGATTTTCACAGGCGGAAAAAATGGCTGATTGGTCTCAGCCTGGTCCTCGCTCTGCTATTTTTCATGACAAAACATCCCCTGGAAAATGAGGTGACCATGGTGGACGTGGGGCAGGGAGATAGCCTTTTCCTGCGGGATTGGCGGGGGCGGACGGTGCTCATTGATGTGGGTGGGCGCGTGGATTTTGCAGCCAAGGAGGCCTGGCAGGAGCGGTCGCGCAAGGCCAATGCAGAGCAGACCTTGATTCCTTACCTTCATAGTCGAGGTGTGGGCAGGATTGACAGTTTGGTCTTGACCCATACCGATGCAGACCATGTGGGCGACCTCTTGGCTGTAGCCAAGGCTGTGGAGATTGGAACTATCTATGTGTCGCCGGGAAGTGTGACCGATGCGGACTTTGTGGAGAAGTTGAGGGTGGTCAATGCGCCTGTCAGAGTGGTGCAGGTTGGAGATAGATTGCCGATTTTTGATTCTCATCTGGAGGTGCTTTATCCCAAGCTAGTAGGTGACGGTGGCAATGATGATTCTATCGTGCTTTACGGCAGGCTCTTGCAGGCCAATTTCCTCTTTACGGGGGATTTGGAGCAGAGTGAGCTGGAGCTGGTGGAGACCTATCCCACTCTGCCGGTCGATGTCTTAAAAGCGGGGCATCATGGGTCCAAAGGCTCCTCTTATCCTGAATTTTTGGACCACATCAAGGCCAAGATTGCCCTGGTATCGGCTGGGGAAAATAACCGCTACAAGCACCCTCATCAAGAAACCTTGGAGCGATTTACACATGAAAAAATGCATGTTTATCGGACGGACCAGCAGGGAGCAGTGCGGTTTAGAGGTTTGAGGCAGTGGCGGATTGAAACGGTGAAATAAGATGGGCTAAGCAGACCAAGATGTTTCAGTTTTGTCGTGAATATGAAGCGGTTTCATGATATACTAATGATAGACAGATTTCGTTTATCCTAAGGAGTAGTATGTATGAAACGGTGTATTTTTCGGCTCATCCTTGGCATTCTGACGGTGATTTTCTTTTTCGGCAATGGGCCTGTGACCCTGGCCAATCAAGTGGACTACCAGGGCTTGCAATTACTGCCTTTTACAGGTCAGAAGCAGTTGGTTCTTGGAAAATTTGACCATCTCAGGCGTGCGACATTTGCTCATATTCAATTGCAGGATAAGGATGAACCCAAGAAGCAGCGGGAGCCTCGGATAAAATACAATCCTGTAGGCTGGCACAATTACAAACTGACCTATAACAAGGATGGGAAGAAGGCCTATCTCTTCAATCGTGGCCACCTAATCGGCTACCAGTTCAGCGGCTTGACCGACCAGGGTGAAAATTTGGTTCCTCTGACTGCCTGGACCAATAGTGGTCATTACAAAGGGACCAAGGACACCAATATTGAAGGCATGCTTTTTTATGAAAATCGTCTGGATTCTTGGCTGGCAACCCATCCTAACTATTGGTTGGATTATCGGGTAACTCCGATTTATAGAGGCGATGAATTGCTGCCACGCCAGATTGAGCTCCAATACGTAGGCATAGATCAGGCTGGGAATCTACTGGAGATTCGGCTGGGTAGTGAAAAAGAGATTGTCGATACCTATGGTATTACGCGGGTCGTTTTGGAGAATTATTCTGAGAATGCGGAGATTGACTACTTGACGGGGACAGCCAAGCCTAGTCTGGTACCAACTGAAACGGCAAGTAGCTCGACGACAGCATCTGCATCTAGCCAGCAAGCGACTAATCCAAGCACGGAAGCAAGTCAGGAATTGGCTCCGGTCGTCTATATTGCCCGTAATGGAAAGGCGGATGTTTATTGGTATTCCAAGGATAATATGCCTAAGAATACCAATTGGTCAAAAGTGATTAGCATGTCGGAGCAAGAAGCTAAGGACCTTGGCAAGCGACATACGAGTAAGGAAGAATGATAACTAATGACAGCAGGCTTGTTGATGATGAGCCTGCTTTTTGTTTGCTCAAACCTAGCAAAATTCAATCTAACCATTCTGAAAGAGAGGGAGACCTCTAGAGAAAATCTTTGGAAATCTCTAGAGGCGAATAGACATACTAGCTAGGTTTTAACAAAAAACAACCTTATATATGTTTTTGTTGATTGAGAAAACGAACTGATATTCACTCTTTTTGAATTTGACTGAGTATCAAAAGCTAACTGTGAGTGTCGTATTATTTTTATGTATTAGTTGGCCTACTAGTTGCTATAAAAAACTCTAAGTTGCATTTAGAGCATGACAGCTTGAAATTGAAAACTCTCTATAATAAGATAAGAATTGTAGGTAGACTGTCCCACTTGTCTAACCTGACGGTCCAGGAATTGACCGAATTCTTATAAGGAGGAATCTTATGTCCCAATACGATATGATCAATCAGTGGTTTGAGGCTCAAAAGAAAATGGCTGAGCAGTGGCAAAGTCTGATACCAAAACAGGCTGAAGATGGCCCAAAAGGTATGGCAGATATTTTGACCGCCCAGCAGCAATTCTTCACTGACTATCTCAAATCTTTGAATCCGACCAATGGATTTACCATGCCCTTCCAAACTGGGATGACCAATCCTGCCCTGGATTCTTGGAACAAACTTCAGTCTAGCTGGACAGAACAGATGCAAAAGGCCTATCAAGAAGGACCTCTGGGCAACTACATTTCCCAATTTCCAGATATGAATACCTATTTGGAATTTTACCGCAACCAGTTCAATCCATCCCGTCTCTATGATGCCCTTGATTCGGATTCTTATGCAACCTTGGTCAAGATGATGGATGCCAACAAGCATTTTGTTAGTTTTTATCGCTATTTTGACAACCTTCGTGACCTCTATTCCAAGCCATTTGAAGAAGATGGCAAGGAATGGGTCAACAAGTGGATGTCAGATGGCCAGCAATTTTATGCTGATTTTGTCCAACCCTATATTCCTGCCCAGCTGCGCTCAATCCTAGAAGCGCCTTATCAGCTGACCGGCGCGCTCAAGGATAACTGGTCTCAATTCTTGGGGCCGTGGGCTGAATCCTTCTTTGACCTCAGTCGTCTCTATGTCGAGGGTGCCAATGGAGATCCAGACAAGCTGGCTGGTTTCTTTGACCAGTGGAAGAGCCAGTATGAGCAGACAGTAGCGCCGCTCTTGCGCATTCCAGGCATGGGCAACAACACGGAGAAGATTGAAGCTCAGAACGCCTTCATTGACAATAGTATTCAGTTAATCCTAACAAGTATAGAGTTCCAGCAAAAACTAACCCAAGTAACCAAAAATCGGGCTAAAACTTTAATGGAAGAATTTGCTGAATTGGTTAAAAAGGGTGAGCAACCGCAAACATACAAGGAATTTTATCATCATTGGTCTAATGAAGTAGAAAAAACCTTACAAGAATATTTCTACTCAGATGAATTTTCTCAACTCTTGGCCAAATTTGGTACCGCCAATGCGCAGTTTGTCATTGCCCGCAATAAACTCTTAGAATTAGTCCTGAAAGGCCTGCCGATTGTCCTAGAAAGTGATGCGCGCAGCCTGTATAAAAAGGTTCAAGAGTTGAAACGCGAAGTGACCAAGCTCAAGCGCGAACTCAAGGACATCAAGCAAGGCGCAGAGGCCAAGCCTGCCAAGACCAAGTCCAGCAAGAAAGCTGACAGCAAATAAGTAAGAAGGGAGATGGCCTATGTTTGAGGAATTATTTACCATACCGAAGAAAAATATTCAGGATGCCCTGGAATCCCAACAACGCTTGATTAAGGGCATTGAAACCTTGACCAAGCTGGAACGCCCAAAAGGTGGCGTATCGGAAAAAGAAGTCATCTACGCAGAGGATAAGTTGGTCCTCTATCATTTCAAACCAAAAGTAAAACGACCGCTCAAGACGCCGACCCTGATTTCTTATGCCCTGGTCAATAAATACTACATGCTAGACTTGCAGGAGGGCAATAGCTTTGTGGAAGATATGCTCAATGCGGGGGCGGATCTCTATGTCATCGACTGGGGTTATCCGACCAAGGATGACATGTATATCACCATGGAAGACTATATCCAGGGCTATATGCGCAACTGTGTGGAGGCTGTTTTGGACCATTCTGGTGCCGATAAAATCAACTTTTTCGGCATTTGCCAGGGAGCCAATTTTGCGACTATCTTTACAGCCCTCAATCCTGACTTGGTCAAGAATCTGGTGACTGTTGTGGCGCCGATTGATTTCTCTCCGTGTGATAAGTTGCTCTTCCAGTGGGGCAAATATATGGATGCAGACAGTATGGTCGAAGCCTATGGCAACCTGTCTGGAGAAGTCATGAACAACGGTTTCTTGCTCTTATCGCCTATCAAATTAACCACCAATAAATATTTGGATTTAATTGATAAATTGGACAATGAAAAAGCCATGACCAATTTCTTGGCCCTGGAAAGCTGGATTTTTGACAGCCCTGCCCAGGCTGGAGCGACCATTCGTCAGTTTACCAATGACATGTACCATGATAATAAGCTGGTCAAGGGCGAGCTCAAAATCGGTGATGAAACGGTCAATCTCAAGAATATCAAGCAGCCATTGCTCAATATCATTGCCAATCGGGATGACCAAGTGCCGACTCTGGCTTCTGAACCATTACCGAAATTGGTTGGCTCAAAAGATACGGAGACTGTCTATTATGATTCCGGCCATATCGGCCTCTTTGTCAGCAAGCGGTCTCGCCAACAAGTAATACCAAAACTCATGGATTTCTATAAAACCCATGATGAGTAAAAAGGGCTGGGCTTAAGCCCAGCTCCTTGTCTATAATGGGGAAAGTTGCCAATGTGGCTTGTTCGCTAGAGGAGATGTTTTCTTAGAATGTCTGCTAGCTGATTAGGTTGGTCTGTCTGGATAGAGTGACCAGCATCCATGACATAGAGATGGGCCTGTTGCTTCAAGGTCTGATAGGTCAGAAGAGCAGAGTCCATGCGAACAACCTTGTCCTTGTCCCCGTGGATAATGATGACCGGACAGGTGACATCTTGAATCCGGTTGGTTCCGGCGACCAGGCCGTTTGTCCGATTGGTCATATTGAAGGTGAAGAGGTTGATAAAAATGTCAGAGTAGTTTTGCTGCTGGCACATGGCATCCATATAGGTCTGGTAATCCTGCTCAGAAATCGGGTAGAGTTGGTAGAGGGGGTCCATTATTTTCTTGAGGATACGCTGGTCACGGTTTTGTAAGGCCAACTCGACCTTCTGCAGGACGGGATTCCACTTGGCCATGGCCCGATTGGTCTGGATGAGGAGCGGCAGCAGGCCTAATTGAGGTCGATTGATACCGCTAGGAGACAGGTAGCCCTGTATGCCGATGGAGGCGAGGAGAAATACCTGCTCAACGGCTTGTGGTTTTAGCGCAGCCATTTCCAAGGCAACCCCACCGCCTGTGGACCAACCAAGGATAGCATAGCTAGGGATTGCCAGCACATCCATGAGCTCCACCAAGTCCAGAGCCAATTCCTGCAGGGAATGGACAGGCTGCTGGTAGCTGGAATGCCCGAAACCACGCATGTCTGGAAGAATTAGCTGAAAGTCTCCTTCCAGAGCCTCTGCTAGCTGGTAGAAATGAACCGACGAACTCAGGTTGCCATGCAGGAGAATCAAGGCTGGGCCAGTAGTGCCAGTTCTTGAATAGGCTAGGCGCTCGCCATTTTTCAGTGTATGGTAGTGGATAGGATATGATTTCATATAATAACCCTTTCTTTGACCCCATTATAGTAAAAAATAATAAAAAATCAACTAATACTCTTCGAAAATCAAAACCATCCCTTGTCAAGAGCCTTTCAGCCTGTCGCATTGAAATAAGTTAGTGATAGAGTTCTGCTGGTGGCTAGATTGATTTTCATTGAGGATAAATAAAATGACGAAAAGGAGTAGTACAATGACAAAAGTATTTGAAATTGGGCAGACGGGCCAGTTTGCTAAGACCATTACAGAGACAGATGTGATCCTTTTTGCAGGGATTTCAGGTGATTTGAATCCTGCCCATGTCAACGAAGTTGAGGCTTCACAGGGCATGTTCAAGAAGCGGATTGCCCACGGCATGTTGGGTGCTTCCTTGATTTCAACCGTCTTGGGCATGTATCTGCCTGGTCCTGGCACCATCTATCTGGGACAGGAGTTGAAATTCCTCAAACCCGTTGGAATCGGGGATACCTTGACTGCGACTGCAACCATTACAGCCATTGATGACAAGGGCTGGTTGACCTTGGAGACTATCGTGACCAATCAGGATGGTGTCAAGGTCATAGCTGGTCAGGCCAATGTTATCCCGCCAAAATAGGCTAGTCCAGACACATTACAATTTGTTATGGTTGACATAAGATTTTGTAATAGAAGAAGGATTGAAAAGGGTTTCAATATTTGGTATGATTGTGACAAAGATAACGAAACAGGAGGAATATACAAGATGAATCGTGTTACAGAATTGTTGGGTATCCAGTATCCCGTTTTCCAAGGAGCCATGGCTCAAATTTCTCGTCACCAATTGGTCAGCGCTGTCTCAAACGCTGGCGGTCTGGGTATTCTTGCTTCAGGCGGCATGACGGCAGATGAGGTCCGAGAGGAAATTCGGAAGACCAAGGCCCTGACGGATAAGCCGTTTGCGGTCAATCTGATGTTGATGATGGACAATGTGGCAGAGATTGTGGAAGTCCTGATTGAAGAAGGGGTTAAGGTTGTGACCACAGGTGCAGGTACGCCGAAACCCTATATGCCTCGTCTCAAGGAAGCTGGTATCAAGGTGGTCCCGGTTATTCCAAGTGTCAAGCTGGCCCTCAAAATGCAGGAATTGGGCTGCGATGCTGTAGTGGCTGAAGGGATGGAAGCTGGTGGTCACATCGGCGAAACGGCCTCCATGCCCCTGACGAGACAGGTGGCTGCTGCTCTAGATATTCCTGTGATTTGTGCAGGTGGTGTGGCAGATGGCCATGGTGTGGTCGCAGCCTTTGCCCTGGGAGCAGAAGGGGTGCAGATGGGGACCGTATTCCTCGCGGCAGAAGAATGCCCGATACCAGATAGCTACAAGCAGGCTGTGCTGGATGCGGTAGACACCTCAACTGTCGTGACTGGTCGCAAATTTAAGGCGCCGGTGCGCTGTATCCGCAATGCTATGACAGACAAATATCTGGAAATCGAGGCTCAGGCTACTTCCCGTCATGATCTGGAAGAAATCACCATGGGGGCTCTTGCCAAGGCGGTCAAGGATGGAGATGTTGAAAACGGCTCTCTCATGGCTGGACAAATTGCTGGTCTGGTCAATGACATCAAGCCTGCCAAGGCCATTATCGAGGCAATCTTTACAGAAGCAGATCATGTCTTGAAGAAACTCCACCTCTAATTTTTAATACACTACCAATTTCCTCTTTGGCAGGCTGGATTCAGAATCCGGTCTGCTTTTTTCTTCACAAACTTTCTGTTCTTCCTATTTTTATACTTTCCAAAGTTAGGAATGGTAAGGATTCTTGTGTTTTCCTACTTTGTGAAATTCTATAATCTTCACTTATAGTCGTATTAATTTTTATTAAGTAGATTTTTATGTAATTTCGTTATATTATAATGTTGTCAACAAAATGTAAACGCTTTACAAAAAGCAAAAAATACAAAAAGGAGTCTATTACCATGTCAGTTAAAGAATTAGCTAGAGAGTTGTACCCAGAAGATTTGTTCGGTTATGCCGAAAAATTGACGGAGGGTGAACTGAAAGTCTTGAAACACTTGCGCCAAGAATTAGAAGCACGTGTTCGTCCAGTCTTGATTGACAGCTATGAAAAAGCCCTGCTTCCACGTGAAGAAATCCTGGGAGCATTTGCAGCAGCCAAAATTATGACTCACCCAGATTTGTTCGTTGGTCGCGAAGGATCTTGGAAGGCTGGTGAGCTTTACAACGCCTTCCTCTACCTGGAAATGGCTCGCTTCGATCCGTCTGTTGCAACCTTCTACACAGTGCATGGCGGACTTGGTTACAATACGATTCTCATTGGTGGTAGCCAGGAGCAGATTGAGCGCTTTGGTACACCAGTTCGTAATTTTGAAGCACAGACCTGTTTCGGTTTGACAGAGCCTGACCATGGCTCTGACATTGCAGGTGGTCTTGCAACAACAGCTGAGCGCAAGGGTGATGTCTGGGTATTGAACGGCGAAAAACGCTGGATTGGTGGTGCTAAGACAGCAGACTTTATTCCAATCTTTGCCCGCGATGTGGAAACCAAGAAAATCAAATGTTTCATGGTGAAACAAGGTAGCCCAGGTCTTTCTGTGGAAAACGTGGAGCACAAGATTTCCCTCCGTATCGTAAACAATGGTCACATTACACTCAAAGATGTGGAAGTTCCTGAAGCAGACCGTCTTGTCAATATCAACGGCTATGGTGATGTAGCGAAAATCTTCGTTCGCACACGCGCAGACGTTGCTTACATTGCCATGGGTACAGCGGCTGGTGCCTTCAATGCAGCCCTTCGCTTGACCACAACTCGTGAACAATTCGGTCGCAAACTCGGTGGCTTCCAATTGGTACAGGAAAAATTGGCTCGTATGCAGGCAAATGTGCAGGCAGCCATTGCTTACTCCGCACGCATTGCCGAAATCCAAGAATCTGGCACAGAAGAAATGCTCAATTCTTCACTGGCTAAGCTCCACAACTCTCTCCGCATGAGAGAAACAGTAGCCCTGGCTCGTGAAGTCTGCGGCGGTAACGGTATTACCTACGAAACAGAAGTTGCTCGCTTCTTCACAGATGCGGAAGCTATTTACACCTATGAAGGAACACACGAAATCAATGCCATGATTGTGGCGCGTGAATTGACTGGAATCGGTGCCTTCGTCTAAAACTCACTGAAAATCCATCTCTCGGCTCAAGGCGACAGGCCGCAAACCTCCACTGGAGATTTTCGCTGGTCAAGGCTTTTGAAAAGAGAAATGATTTTCTAAGAGTAAGCAATTCATCTGGGAGTGGGGAATCTCCTGCTCCCAGGATATTGGCTCTAGGGCGAAAGGAAAGGAAAAAGTATAATGGAAATTAAAAATGTTATGGTCATTGGGTCTGGTCAAATGGGCAGCGGGATTGCTCAAGTTTTTGCCCAATCAGGCTTCACTGTCTATCTCAATGATATTAAATTAGAATTTGTTGAACGTGGTCTAGCAGGTATTAAGAAACAATTTGATCGTGCTGTTGGTAAAGAAAAAATGACTCAGGAAGAAGCAGATGCTGCAATGGCAAGACTGATTCCGTCAACAGATTATCAAGATGCGAAACATGTGCAACTCGTCGTTGAAGCTGCAACTGAAAACCGCGATATCAAGCTGAGCATCTTTAAACAATTAAACGAAATTACTGGTCCTGAAACCATCCTGGCATCCAATACCTCCTCCCTGTCTGTGACCGATATTGCTGCTGCTTCAGGTCGTCCGGATAAGGTTTTGGGAATGCATTTCTTCAACCCAGCTCCTCTCATGAAACTGGTTGAGGTCATTCGAGCGATTCAAACCTCACCCGAAACAGCTGCTGCGGTAGAAGAAGTCACTGCAAAAATCAATAAAACAGCGGTGCGCGTGGCGGATTCCTATGGTTTTGTGGTCAACCGTATCCTGATTCCAATGATCAACGAAGCAATCTTTGTCTTGGGAGAAGGCGTTGCCAGTGCAGAAGAAATTGACACAGCCATGAAATTGGGTGCCAACCATCCGATTGGCCCATTAGCTCTAGCTGATTTAATTGGCCTCGATGTTGTTTTGGCTATTATGAATGTCTTGAGCAATGGCTTCGCGGATCCAAAATATCGTCCAGCTCCACTTCTTAAAAAAATGGTGGAATCTGGTAAACTTGGTCGTAAGACTGGTCAAGGATTCTTTACGTATTAGGAAGGGAGAAAAAAATGAGAGAAGCAGTAATTGTAGCAGCTGTTCGAACACCAATTGGCAGTTACGGTGGAAGTTTAAAAGATATATCTGCTGTTGATTTGGGAGTAACTGCTGTCAAAGGCGCACTCGAAAAAATTAACCTTGATCCTACTTTGGTGGATGAAGTGATTTTTGGTAATGTACTTGGTGCAGGTCTTGGACAAAACGTCGCACGTCAAGTTAGTATCAAATCTGGCTTGCCTGTAACGACTCCTTCCTTCACCATTAATAAAGTTTGCGGTTCTGGTCTGAAAACCATCAGCCTAGCAGCCCAAGCTATCCTTTTGGGAGATGCAGATGTTGTCATTGCAGGTGGTACGGAAAATATGAGCCAGGCGCCGTATGTTATTCAAAATCAGCGCTGGGGTTCCCGCATGGGCGACAGCAAAGTGATTGATACCATGCTAAAAGATGGACTAACGGATGCCTTTGAGCCAATGCATATGGGTATCACAGCAGAAAATGTCGCAGCCAAGTACAATATTACCCGTGAAGATCAGGATAGCTTTGCGGTTCGTTCCCAAGAAAAGGCTGTCGCTGCTATCAAGGCAGGTAAATTCAAAGACGAAATCGTACCAGTCCTGATTCCGCAACGTAAGGGCGATCCACTCGTCTTTGACACAGACGAATATCCACGTGAAAATGCCAGCATGGAAGGCATGGCTAAATTGCGCCCAGCCTTCAAGAAAGACGGTACTGTTACTGCCGGAAATGCCTCTGGTATCAATGACGGAGCAGCGGCTATCATTATGATGAGCAGTGAAAAAGCTGCACAATTGGGTCTGCCAGTCCTTGCTACTATCAAATCTTATGCAAGTGCAGGTCTAGATCCAACTATTATGGGTTGCGGTCCTATCTACGCATCCCGTAAGGCTCTGGATAAGGCAGGCTTGTCTGTCAGTGACCTAGATTTAGTTGAAGCCAACGAAGCCTTTGCGTCCCAAGCTTGCGCAGTCAATCGCGAACTAGGACTCAATCCAGATATTGTCAATGTAAACGGTGGTGCCATTGCCCTCGGTCACCCAATCGGAGCGTCAGGCGCCCGTATCTTTGTCACACTTCTACATGAAATGCAAAAACGTGATGCCAAATGCGGTTTAGCAACTCTCTGTATCGGTGGTGGTATGGGGATAGCCGTTATCGTGAGCAGATAGTACTCTTCGAAAATCAAACGCAGACGTTGTTGACTCGACTTGATATGTGAAAAGCTCAGGGTGTGCTTTTCAGCCCGTCGCCATAAAACCATAAGCGTCAGAGTTCTCCGCGTCTTCCTGATTTTCATTGAGTAACTTTCACCATTTGTAGATTATGTGAGGAAAGATTATGAAAAAAACACCAAATCGTTGGGTCATTTTGGCGGCGGCCATCTTGACCAACCTCTCCTTGGGAGCGGGCTATGCCTGGTCCGTTTTCCAAAAAGCTCTCTTGGAAGCCAATGCCGACCAAGGATGGGTACAGGCCCAGACCTCACTGGCCTTTAGTATCTCCTTTGCCATGGTTCCGGTCGGAATGATTATTTTCGGCCCCAAGGTTGATGCCCTCGGTCCTAAGAAATTTGTATTCTTAGGTGGTATCCTCTTTGGTCTGGGCATGTTTGCCACAGGCTTTGCAACCAGCTTGTCGATTCTCTATCTTACCTACGGTGTCATCCTGGGTCTAGGTATCGGGTCTGCCTATGGTGCAGCCACTTCGGTCGCTTCCAAATGGTTCCCTGATAAAAAAGGTCTGGCTGGTGGTTTGACAGCGGCAGGCTTTGGTCTTGGTCCCCTGATTATCGGGCCAGTTGCTAAAGGCATGATTGGCGCCATGGGTGTTTACCGGACCTTCAATGTACTGGGTATTGCCCTCTTGGTGGTCATCTGTGCGTCTTCCCTGGTCATGGAAAAGGCTCCAGCAGCTGCTCCGACACCAGGTGCTGCAGCTCCGACTGGTAAGACCCATAAGGAAATGTTGCGTGAAGGCAATTTCTGGCTACTCTGGTTGATTTACATCCTCGGTGCGACCGGCGGTATGATGATTATCGGTGGTGCCGCATCCATCTCTGACCAATACAAGCTGGTCAGTGAAGCGACATTCTTTGTCATGCTGGTTTCCATCGCCAATACCTTTGGCCGGATTTTCTGGGGAGCCGTGTCTGATAAGATTGGTCGCTACCCGACCGTTGTTGCCATGTTTGCCGCAGTAGCAGGAGGGCTCTTCCTGACAGCGACTTTTAAAGGTGAAGGCAGTGTCCTGGCTATCATCGGTGTCATGCTGGTTGCCCTGTCCTTCGGTGGTTTCCTCGGTTCCTTCCCAGGTATCACTGCTGATAACTGGGGTGTGGCCAATGTAGGTACCAACTACGGCTGGATGTTTACGGCTTACGGTGTGGCTGCTATTGCAGGACCACAGCTGGGTGCTCGTCTGGCTCAAGCCAACAATGGAGACTACTCTATGGCCTTCTATATCGTCATCGGCATGGCCGTGGTCGGAATCTTGCTCCAGCTTTACTACATTGCTAAATCTAAAAAAGCTTCCTAACCTCTAGTGCCCGGAGAAATCTGGGTGCTTTTTTACTTTTTGGGAAAGCGTTCTTGATTACTTTTTGATGGTTGAACAACCTCAATAAATAAGTTGGTTTTCGCACAATTTCTATAAGCCCAGCTAATACGACTATTAAAATTTCTTAAGTAGACGAATATGTAAATAGTTGATAAACTAATAATGTAAGCGTTTTACATTTTGTCAATCGATTGGTTGCATTGTTGACCCTAGGTGACCGATCACATTACACATTAGGAGAATGTTTATGAACAAAACTGTATTGTTGGACGTCAAAGATGGCATCGGCTATATCACTATCAATCGTCCAGAAGCATTGAATGCCCTCAGCTCACAAGTCTTGAAAGACTTGAATGAAGTATTGGATGTAGTGGAAACCAGTACAGAAATTGGTGTAGTCATCGTCACAGGTGCAGGTGAGAAATCATTTGTAGCCGGCGCAGACATCAAGGAAATGGATAAGATGACGCCGACACAAGCCTTCGAATACATGACCTATGCCAATGATACTTTCTCCAGACTAGAACATCTTCGCCAGCCATCTATCGCAGCAATTAACGGATATGCTTTGGGAGGTGGTATGGAATTGGCTCTGTCAACAGACATTCGTCTGGGCCATGAGAAAGTGTTGTTGGGCTTCCCTGAAGTGACACTTGGAATTATACCAGGATTTGCAGGAACCCAACGGATGCCACGCCTCATCGGCATCAGCAAGGCCAAGGAACTCATTTTCACGGCTCGAAATGTAAAAGGACCAGAAGCAGTCGAACTCGGCATACTCAATCGCCTGGTCCCAGCAGAGGAATTGATGCAGGAAGCTGAAAATCTAGCAAAATCTATTTTGAAGAATGCTCCGTTGGCTGTCGAAAAAGCCAAACATGTCATCAGCGTGGGAACAGAATTACCACTGCAAAGTGCTATCCGCTTGGAAACAGAAGCAGAAGCACTCCTCTTCTCAACAGAGGATAAAAAAGAAGGCATGGGCGCTTTTGTTGAAAAACGAAAAGCAGTCTTTACACGGAAATAAGTAGCTTTGACGAGGAGAAAAAAATGGCAAAAATTGTAACGCTCAAAGAAGCAGTATCGCTGGTACAACCGGGACACATCGTGGGAATCTCAGGCTTCCTCGGTGTCGGTGAACCCTTTGAATTGATTGATGGCTTGGTGGAACAAGGCACAAAAAACCTGACTCTGACATCTGTCGTAACCTCCCATCCTGGTAAGGAAGTCGGAGTAGGTCGCCTCTGCGAAAACCACCAAGTATCCAAATACATAGCAGCCCACGTCGGAACCTCACCAGGTGCCCAAAAAGCCTACTTCAGCGGTGAGATGGAAGTTGAATTCACACCGATGGGCACAGTGGTTGAACGCCTCCACGCTGCAGGTGCAGGTCTAGGTGCCGTATTGACACCGACAGGCGTTGGAACCATCCTAGAAGAAAAACAAGAAAAAGTTGTCCGCAACGGCCGTGAGTACCTAGTCTATGATCCATTGAAAATTGACGTAGCCTTAATCAAGGCCAGCAAGGCAGACAAGTACGGAAACCTTTACATCGAAGGAACCACTAAAAACATTTCATTGCAACTAGCCCTGGCTGCCGACACAGTCATCGTTGAGACCAATGAAGTGGTAGAAATCGGAGAAATCAAGCCGGATGATGTCTATATTCCTGGTATTTTAGTAGATTATGTCGTCCAAGGTTTGACAGCACAAGAACACCATGAAATGATGGGTGCTCTCTGGACAGAAACGAAGAAACTAGCAGGGGTGTAAAAATATGAAAGCAAAAGAAGTTATTGCACGTCGTGTCGCTTTAGAATTCCATGACGGAGACGTTGTCAACCTGGGATTCGGTATTCCAAACGCATCTGCTGACTATATCCCAGCTGGAGTGAGCGTTATCCTCCAAGCTGAAAATGGAGCCCTTCGTTTCGGTGAAACCCCAGGCAAGGATAACTACCATCCAAATATTGCCAACTCAGGTGGTGCTCCCATCACCCTTATGCCAGGAGCTTCAACCTTTGATATCCAAACATCCTTTGCCATCATCCGTGGTGGTCACGTGGATGCGACTGTGCTTGGAGCCCTCGAAGTTAGCCAGGACGCCAGCATTGCCAACTGGATTATTCCAGGAAAATTTGCGCCAGGCATGGGCGGCGCCATGGACCTCTTGGTTGGTGCCAAGCGCGTGATTGTGGCTCTGCAACATGTCGATAAAAACGGTGAATCCAAGATCCTCAAAGAATGCACCCTGCCACTGTCTGCCAAAGGAGTGGTATCCATGGTCATCACCGAATTAGCCGTATTTGAATTCCAAGACGGCAAATACCTGCTCAAGGAAGTAGCTCCTGGAGTAACGGTAGAAGAAGTCCTAGAAAAAACAGCAGGTGACGTGGTCGTTGCAGACAATGTCATCACCATGCCAATCTAGGAAAACATTTCCGCAAACCTGACTTTACTAGCTACACTTACTAGCAACAAGACAATGGGACAGTTCTTGAGGTCGGTTTGATAGATGTTAAGTACAAGAAATATCCCAGTAGTCAATTTGCTGGGATTTATTTGTAAAATTCGAGCAGATTTATTTAAAAGTATTCAGCAATATGATATAATAAATCGAGGAATTTATCGTTGTCTACTAAAAACAAATTGAAACCTTAGTTACCAGATTTTTTAGGGCAAAACGATAAACAAAACATGAAAAAACATCACCTAGCTACCAGTTCAGATAGGTGAGACAAGATTATATGAAAAACGCTTGTCCAAAAGGACAAAGGAGGATATGCTATGGGAATGGATATTGTTCAAATGGGGTATTTTATCAATATTGTTGAGAACAACTGTAATCTATCCCTAGCCGCCAAGAAGATTCATATCAGCCAGTCAGCTCTCAGCCAGTTCATCACCCAGTTTGAGACCAATGAAGGGCTCCAGCTCTTCCATCGGAAAAATGGTCGCCTGGAAAAACTGACCGAGGCAGGTGAGCGTGTCTACCGCTTTGCCACCGAAATTGTCGAGAAATACGAAGACATGCAAAGAATGATTCAGACCGAGTCTACCAAGCAGAAGGGCACCATTCGTCTGGGTATTCCGTCTTTGATATTGCGGGTCTATTTTGCCAATATCCTGCCGGACTTCCTGCTCAAACACCCAAATATTGATATCCAGATTACCGAAGGAGGAGGAGTGGACCTCAACCGCATGTTCCTGGCTGAGGACCTCAACTTTGTCGTGGTCATTGAGCCGACCTCCCTGGATAGCCAAAAATACGAGCAGCATATCATCCAGATGGATGAATACGTGGCTTTTATGGACAAGAATCATCCCTTGGCCAGCAAGGACCTGCTAGAGTGGAAGGACATTGAACCCTATCAAGTCGCCACCTTTAACAAGTCCTACACCACCTACCACCTCCTCAAGGACAAGTTCAAAAAAGAAAAAATCAAGCCTAAGCTCAGCTTCCTAGCCTACTCTTGGGACTACCTAATCGAAGCTACATCTGGCAATAATATCATCACCCTCCTGCCCCGGCCAATCGAAGATTTGGTGGACAAGGACAAGCACACCATGATCCGCTTCAGAGACTTTTTGCCTTTTAATATCTGGTTCTGCCGACCGTACAAGTCCAAGACCAATGAAATCGAGTCCTTTGTCTACGAAGAATTCCTGAAATTATACTACACGCCTGTCGAATAAAGTAGGTGAATCATGCAATACGACCAAGAAAAGTTAGACCAGATTAGCGACTATATCCAGGCTGAGATAGTTGGCCAAGCAGCCCACTATGATGAGCACAAGCTCTTTCCGCTCCTCTTTATCAATCGGCTGGTCACAGACCACAAGATTTTCCACCTGCTCCACCAAACTGTGGACAGAGACAGCGGGCTCAGGACCTTTCTAGAGGTCATTCGCCTCCTGTCCATCGAGTTTTCCTCCCTGGCGGCCATCCTCATGACCCAGGCCTTCTTTGCTATCTGGCTCTTGGAGCATTTTGGCAGTCCTGAGCAGAAGGAGCGCTATCTGGATGATTTGCTCAACTTCAAAAAAATCGGTGCCTTTGCCTTTTCCGAGGAAGATATCAATCTGGACAAGCAATTTCCTGAAACAATGGCCAGACAGACCGACAAGGGCTGGATTATCAACGGTCGCAAGCAGATGGTCTCCAATGCTCCTATGGCTGATGTCCTCTTTGTCCTCTGCCAGACCGTGGACCAGTACGGCAAGAAGGACATGGCTATCTTCGTCCTCGACAGCAAGACTCCCGGTGTCCAGGTCGGTCCCACCATTGACAAGGTCGGTGTCCGCTCTATGCCGCTGGCGCCTATTAGTTTTGAGAATGTCCAGCTGACCACCGACCAGCTGTTGGGCCACCAGATTGCCGGCAAGCAACAGTACACCCAGTCTATGATTAAGATGCGGCTGGCCATCAGTGCTCAATCCCTGGGCATTGCAGAAGGTGCCTTCAAGAAAGGTCTGGCCTATTCACAGATTCGCCGGGGCTTTGGCAAGCGTCCTATCGACGTATCTATCAATCAACTCCGCATCGTCGACCTGAAAACGGCCCTGGTTGCCTGCGAAGCCTATTACTATGACTACCTGCGGACTGATATGTCGGACGAACGGGAGGTCTCCATGCTGAAAATCATCACCTCCAGACTGGCCTCAACCATTTCTGAGGAAGTAGTTCGTATAACTGGAGCTTATAGCTTCATTGGAAACGATGATATCGAGCGCTATGTTCACGATGCAAATATTACCAAGGAATACGGCGGAAAAACAGACCGACTCAAGAAAAAAATTGCAGAAATGTGGCTGTAAAACTCATGTGAAATGAGGAGAATATGAAAATATGAAACTACAAACCTACCAATTCGGCCAGATGACCCTGACCTGGCTGAGAGGGGCAGACAAGTACACGGATGCAGGAACCATCTTCGGACCTGTGCCCAAGGCTGTCTGGTCCCGTTATTACCCGACCAATGAACAGGGGCTCATCCATGACCTGACAGACCCCATCCTCATCAGCTACCAGGGCAAGCATTACCTGATCGACACCAGTCTGGGAACGGAAAAGCTCAGTGACAAACTCCGGAGAAATCTCGGCGTCATCTCAGAAAACCGTGTCCTAGAAAGCCTGGACCAGCTGGGCCTCAGCCCTGAGGATATCGATGTGGTCCTCATGACCCACATGCACAATGACCATGCCGGTGGCCTGACCAGGCTAGTCGATGGCGAGCTGGTTCCCACCTTCCCAAATGCCACCATCTACATCAATGACATCGAGTGGGAAGAAGTGCGCTATCCCAATCCCCGTACCAGGGCTACCTACCTGCCTGAAAACTGGCAGGCCATCCAAGACCAGGTCCAGACCTTTGGCTCAGAGCTCAAGCTGGTCGACGGCATTGAGATGCACCACACAGGCGGTCACAGCCTTGGCCACAGCATCATCCTGCTCAAGCAAGATGGGGAGACCTTGATACACATGGCCGACACACTCCTGACCCATGCCCACTTTAATCCCCTCTGGGTGGCAGCAGTAGACGACTACCCTATGGACAGTATCAAGGCCAAGGAAAAGTGGATCAAGCAAGCCTACAGTCAAGGCTACACCTTCCTCTTTTACCACGACCCTTACTATGCCCTGCTCAAGTTTAACCAGGATGGTAGCCAAGTGGTCTCCTGCCTGGAAAGACTGCGCCCACCAGTCCTGCCTTTTACGGACAAGGAGGACAAGCGCCTGGTCGTAGCGGAGGAAACCAAGCTACCGATAACATACTAAAACAGATATATATATATATATATATATATATATAAATGTATTTTATCAATAATTTTTGTGAAAATTTCACAAATCAGTCATTATCCCTTGCAAAAATTTGTAGGGGATATTTTTTATTGATCTGTCAATAAAACCTAATAAAATAGCAGTTTTCCATGAATATTTTACCGATAAACCATTCTAACAAAATACAAATATATATAACCTATTAGAGATACTTATAGTAACATAAAAATTCTTGATTTATACAAAATAATATGCTATCTTTAAACTGTTTTAATAAACAAAATAATATATAGAGGAAGGTTTGCAATGTCAAATAAACCTAATCGGAGGAATCGTGGTTTTGACTGGTATAGTCTACGCCAGCGTTTCTCCATTCGTAAGTACCATTTCGGTGCTGCCAGTGTTTTGCTTGGTGCTGCCATCGCCAGTCTAGCGACAGGTCCATTGGCCCAGGCGGAGGAAATCGACCTTTCTACCCAGCCAGCGGTAGAAGTCCCAGTCCCAGAGACGCCACCAGCTGAGCTTCCAGTAGAAGTGCCAGAAGTTCCCGTGGTGGAAAGCTTGCCAAGTCCAGAGCCAGAAGCACCTGTCCTTGAAGCTCCAGTAGCACCTGCGGAAGTTGTCCCAGAAGTAACTGCTGAGCCAGTTGCGCCAGAAGCACCAGCTGCACCAGAGGTGGAAGTGCCTGTCGAACGCCAAGCAGGTATCGTCTACCATGCCTCCTATGTGGAAGAAACCACAAAGGAAGAGGTCGGCAAGGGCAAACCACAGGCGACCATCGTCACCACTACTGAGGAAAAGGCTAGCGCAGAAGTGACTGTCACAGCTGACTACCTGCCGAAGGGCTATGAGCTGTCAGACCCAGCCAAGACCAACGTGACCGCCACCGTCCACGAAGGCCAGGCCAACCCAGTAGCTTTTTCAGTGCGCCCTGTAGCTGTCCCAGAAACCAAGGTAGTAACAGAAGGCTATACAGGCTTTGGGGCAATAGTGCCACCAGCAGCCAACGGTCAAGTCGACCAACCGACAGACGGTGGTAATGCGGAAGGGACAAGTGGTTTTAGGGCTATTCCTGGGGAGAACCGAACCGCTTTTTCAGGTAATCAAAATTTCAAAAATTATCAAGGTTTTAGTAGGGATAAGTTGCTTAACCAGATTACCTGGATTGATTTTTCGGATGCCAGTACGATTTCAGGAACGGGTACTGCTCCAAACCAAGCTGACAATAATAAATTAGCTCCTTCGCTTCGAATTGGTACAAAATACAAGAAAGTCATTGCTCCAGGATATGAAGTGACGTTGGAAGTCATTGACTTAAAACCTTTCGAAGCAACTGAAATCTATAAAGAGCGGATTGCTGGAACAGATCGAGAACAGTATTTCGATGCGAACCGAAAAAACCATATCATTAGAACTGGCGAGCAGGCTGAAATTATTGCGGTGAAGCAAGATCCAACTTGGTCGCAAGCAGCAAGACAAGGTCTGAACTTTGGTGAAAAAGCCGTTACTCTCCAATCCCACAAGGATGGAGGAAATGTAGGGGTGATCTTCCGAGGTTCAGCAACCTATCTAGGAAATTCTGTCCCAATCAACTTTGTTTTGATGGAATCAGAGGAAGCTAAGCGGGAAGAACTTGTCATTTTCACAACAAACGGAGAAAATTTTGAACTCTTAGGCGAACTCTCTAATAATTTGACCTTGTCATCCTATAGTCCTGTTACGACTGGCTATTTCCACGACACAAATAGATTTGAAAATGTAACTTTTCCTAATAACTGGGCGGCACGTTTCAATGCAGTAGACTATGTCAATGTTGGTACTCCAGAATCAATCGCAACTGCTGGTCAGACATTATCAGAAGGAAGTATGACTATCGTAGATGGCTTAGGGACTAAGGTTTTTGGTCCAGTAACCAACCGAATGAAATCTAATGTATCTCCGAATGAGGAATATTCGACCCCCATCTTGCTCACTAAAAATGCTTCAGAAGTAGGGATGTTTATTACTTCAATGGGTAGACAGTCTGCTATGATTGGGGTAATGGTCTATGATGAAGGGGATGCACCAGCCTCTTACGGCGAAGGGAAGCACGCCCTCAACCTTAATGTTGCGGATAAGAACCCATTCCTTGGAACAGTTATGGCTGATTTGGATTTCGTGCCAGAGGCTATACCTGCAGATGCAGCACCTTGGTATCGTGATGAGTTAATCAACCAGTGGGATGAAGGACCTATTCAGCTCTTGGGGGCAAGTGACGCGGCGAAGAATAACAATAATTACACCCTTCACCATTCTACTAATGGTAGCTATGAACTGAAATTACAAGCTTCTGCAAATGGTAATCCCAAAGCACATATGCAGGGATGGATTGATTTTAATAACAATGGAATTTTCGATGAAGGAGAAGCGTCTGGAGTGGTCGAAGTAACATCGGCTAAAACCTATACCTTAAACTTTACTGGAATTCCACAAATTACGGATACAGACTTAACGAAGTTAGGTGTTCGTGTCCGTATAGCGGTTGACAGAAATGATATTTTAACCCCACATTTGACAGCCTTGTCTGGTGAGGTGGAGGACTTCCAAGTTCAATTAACCCACCCACCGCGCGGTACTAAAAAAGAAACCACTGCTAGCCAAGGGGAAACCCAGAGAGCTACTGTAGAATTTTTTGCTTATGGCAGGAATGCTTACGAAAGTACAGCTGCAAAAATCGATGAAACAATCCCTCCTTCAATCGTCAAAGAAAATGGTCAATTAGTTCAGGATAGTGAGTTAGTTGATGGTTATTATGTTGTGCCAGGAGAGGGTAGGTATAAGATAACTGCTAATGGCAAGAATGTAGATGTTGAATTTATTCCGGAAGAGAATTTTGTCACCAAACGGACGGATGGTAGTATCGTCAAACAGGCTAAGGGTATCACTATTCGCCGGACAGGAACAGTAGTAGATAAGGCTGGTACGGCAGCCTATACAACAGGTTGGACGGCGACTACGGATGTTCATGGAATTGCGAATATTTCAGAACAGACCAATACTATGGATGGTCGCTATATTCCTCATGTGGTTGCTGTTGTTCCTAGTGGAGTTGATGCGACTTCGAGTGCTGTCCAAGGTGCTGTCCAGACAGGAAGACCAACTTTCGTTCCTGGAACAATTTCCACAGGTGCCCAAGTCCCTATGGATCCAAATACAACGAAATTATTGGATGATAGCTCTAATCCTGTTGATGCTACAACTGCCTATGCCATGGTCAATGGTGTCCGCACAGCTGTAGGTGAGTATAGGATTTCTAGCACGGATGGCACCGTTACTTATACACCAAATGATGAAGGGAAGCGCTATATTGGTAGTTTGTTGCCTGTAACTGTGCAAGCCAAGGATGTCAATGGCTCTGCTGCGACAGCTACCTACACCCCTACTATTACGCCACTGAGTCCATCAGCAGTTGCTGCGACTTCTGTTGGTTTGCAAGGAAAAGAGCAGACGGGTCGTCCGACTTTTGCTAAAGGTACTTCGATTGATGGTGTAGGTGAATTGGTACCAAGTAGCTTGACCTTGCTTGATGCAAGTGGTCAGCCAGCTACAAGGGTAGACGTACCTAATCAGGGTAGCTATGTCTTAAATCCGGATGGTAGTATCACCTTTACACCGTTACCGAATTACTATGGCAGTCCGACCCCAGTTAATGTTCGTCAAGCAGATAGTAATGGTAGCACGGTTGTAACAACTTATTCACCAAATGTCATTGAAGTTCGCCCAATTGCTGATCCAGATAAGACTTACGGCCTAAAAGGAGCTGAGCAAACTTCTAGGAGTGACTTCTTTACTGCTGGGCAGATTGATTTGGATGGTAATAAGGTATATGATCCAGCTACAGAAGTTGTGGCCTTAAATCCTGATAGTCGCAAACTTATCAATCAACAAGGTCAGGAAGTAGACCGTGTGCAAGTGGCTGGTGAGGGTGTTTATCGCTTGAATGATGATGGCACGATTACCTTTACCCCAGAGCCAGATTTTGTTGGACTAGCTAATGGTGTTACCATTACGATTGCGGATGTCAACGGTACAAAAGTATCCACTACCTATGTACCTAAGGTAATTGATGTCCCTGAGGATGAGTTGAGAGAAACGGTTAAGCGGACCATTCGTTATGTTTATGCAGATGGTAGTGAAGCAAGTTCCAGTGTTGAAAAGGTACTTCAATATACACGTACTGCAACAGCAAACCCATTGACAGGGGAAATTTCCTACAGTCCTTGGGAATCTACGGATAATGATTTCCCACTGGTAACTTCTCCAGACATTCCGAATTATACAGCAAGTCAAGATAAGGTGGCGGAGCGCACAGATGTTCCTGCTGAGGCAGTGGATGAAACGATTACGATCGTCTATCGTGAACATGATAAGCAACTGGCGACATTTACATACAGGGTCGTTGATGGACCAGAGTTGGCTAAAGATCAAGAGATTGGTTACTCTTCTGCACCAATTACTTATACAACAGCTGCCAAAATTGCTGAAATCATAGCGCGTGGCTATGAACTGGTTGAGGATGGATTCGCAAACGAAGCGAATAAGAGCTTTGATACGGATACGGCGCGAGTTCAGAACTGGGATATTTTATTCCGTCCTAAAACAACTGTCACAACTCCAGATCAACCGAAGACTCCAGGTGATCAAGTGGATCCAAGCAATCCAGATAGTCCTCGTTGGGAAGAAGTAACTAAGACCATCACTCGTACAGTTTCCTACAAATTGAACACAGTTGATGGACCAGAAGCACCAGGAACCAGCAGTCAGACCAATACAGTTACCTTTGAACGCACTGGTACTTATAATTTTGTAAGCAATCAGATTACCTATACGAATTGGGTAGCTAAGGATGGCGATGCGATTTTAGAGGGTCATGCTTTACCAGATGTACTAGGCTACACTGCAACTAAGGCGACTGCAAATGATGAGGAGGTTTTGCCACTTTCAACTACACGTAATAAAACGGTCACTCATCTTGATAATAATATTACGGAGATTGTTGTATATACTCCGGATGCACAGCTTGGTAAAATTAGCTTTATCAATGTAACGGATCCTAGTCAAGAAGTGCTTGTCAAAGAGATTCCGTTGACTGGAAAAACTGGTGATAAATTTACAGTTGATACAGCAACGATTATTGAAGAATTTAGACAGCAAGGCTATGAAGTCAGTGATATTTCAAATTATGACAAGGAAGGTTTGTTCTCTCCAGATCCAAATAGTCATGATGAGTTTATTTATCATTTGACGGAAAGAGTTGTTCCTTACGATCCTGAAAATCCAGACCCAACGATTCCAAAATGGCCAGATTCTGTAAAAGGGATTGTCACCAAAGATGAAGTCAAGCGGACCATTTCGTATGTAGATGAAGCTGGAGCGCCTTTATCTCCTGTATTTGAAGATACAGTTAGCTTTACTCGAACTGCTACGGTTAATCTGATAACAGGGGCAGTTACTTATGGACCTTGGCAAGCAGTTGATAGTGATAAGGAATTGGCGGGTAACCCATTGCCATCCCTAGCAGGATATTCTGTTAAGCGGACGACATCGGATGCCGTTGAAGTAGAGGCCAGTGTGACTGAAACACCACGTTTGGTGGAAGCTGAAGCTGCTGATATTGTGGAAGTTGTTACTTATCAAAAAGATAGGCAAGAGGCGATTATCCGCTTTGTCGATATGACCAATCCACAGGCCAAGAAGGAGTTGAATACCATCTCCCTATCTGGTAAATCTAGTGAGGAGATTGGCTACGATGTAACACCTCTTGTGAACTCATATGAGGCTTCTGGATATCTTGTCAGCAATAAGCATTCCTATGCTCCAACAACTCCTTATGACACAGATAAGGATGTTCCTCAAGAGTTTGTATTTGAATTGGTTCAAAAGACCACTCCTAGCACCCCAGACAATCCACAGACCCCAGGTACACCAGTCGATCCGACTAATCCAAATGGACCACGTTGGGAAGAAGTGACCAAGACCATCACTCGTACAGTGGCTTACAAACTGGATACTGTCGACGGTCAGCCAGTTCCGAATACCGAAAGCAAGACCAATTCAGTCACCTTCGAACGGACTGGTAGCTACAACCACGTGACCAAACAAGTGACCTACACGGATTGGGTAGCTAAGGATGGCGATTCGACTCTGGAAGGCCAGACACTACCATTTGTGACAGGCTATGTGGCTACTACAGCGACTAGAAATGGTCAGCCAGTCACACCAGGTGCAACGGCAGAAGTTATCGAGGCGACAGCTACGACAGATAATGTAGATGAAATCGTAGTCTACAAAGCGCTCGGCTCTTGGACCATCACTCCACCGCCAGGTACAGATCCAGTGCCACCAATTCCGTATCCGAACCATCCGACGGACCCAACCAAGCCGGGAGATCCAACCCCGACCCCAGCGATTCCGAAGGTGGATGGCTATGTGCCAGTTGGACCAGATGGCAATGAGTTACCTAAGGATCCAGATGGCAATTACATCCCACCAGTACCGACTGACCCAACGCAACCAACGATCATTACTTACAAGGCACTAGAGCAGAAGGCTGTTATCCAATACTTGGAAGAAGGCACCAACAAGGTTCTCTCTCCAGCCGATGAAGTAACTGGTCTAGCAGATCAGCCAATCGTTTACAGTACAGCAGAAACCATTGCCTTGATTGAGGAACGTGGCTATGAATTGGTGCAAGACAACTTCCCAACGAATGCGACATATGACCGTGATACAACCAGTCCACAGGTTTACACAGTTGTGTTTAGAGAGAAGGTTGTCACAACCACTCCAGATAATCCACAGACCCCAGGCACGCCAGTGGATCCGAATAATCCAGACGGACCACGTTGGGAAGAAGTGACCAAGACCATCACTCGTACAGTAGCTTACAAACTGGATACTGTCGATGGTCAACCAGCTCCGACTACCGAAACCAAGACCAATTCAGTCACCTTCGAACGGACTGGTAGCTACAACCACGTGACCAAACAAGTGACCTACACAGATTGGGTAGCTAAGGATGGCGATTCGACTCTGGAAGGCCAGACACTACCATTGGTGACTGGTTATGTGGCTGTCACCGCAACTAGAAATAGTCAGGCAGTATCACCAAGCGCAACGGCAGAAGCCATTGAAGCAAGTGCTACGACTGATAATGTGGATGAGATTGTCGTTTACAAGGCCCTCAGCTCTTGGACCATCACTCCACCACCAGGTACAGACCCAGTTCCACCAATTCCTTACGACAACCATCCGACCGACCCAACCAAGCCGGCAGATCCAACTCCGACCCCAGCAATTCCGAAAGTGGATGGCTATGTCCCAGTTGGACCAGATGGAAATGAATTGCCTAAGGATCCAGATGGTAACTACATCCCACCAGTACCGACTGACCCAACTCAGCCAACAGTCATTACTTACAAGGCCCTCGAACAGAAGGCAGTCATCCAATACTTGGAAGAAGGCAGCAATAAGGTTCTCTCTCCAGCTGATGAAGTAACTGGTCTAGCAGATCAACCAATTGTATACAGCACAGCAGATACCATTGCCTTGATTGAGGAACGTGGCTATGAGTTGGTTCAAGACAACTTCCCAACGAATGCGACATATGACCGTGATACAACCAGTCCACAGGTTTACACAGTTGTGTTTAGAGAGAAGGTTGTTACAACCACCCCAGATAATCCGCAGACCCCAGGTACACCAGTGGATCCGAATAATCCTGATGGACCGAAGTGGGAAGATGTTTCTCGCACCATTACTCGTAAGGTGTCCTATGTGGTCGAAAGTCCAGAGGGCGAGACTGTAACAGCTCCAGAAGGTAAGACTACAACAGTGACCTTTGAGCGGACAGGTAGCTACAACTTCGTGACCAAGCAAGTGACTTACACGGATTGGGAAGCCAAGGATGGCGACGCTGTTCTGGAAGGAAATCCATTGCCAGTCATTGACGGCTATGTGGCTATTGCAGCGACTAAGAACGGTGACAAGGTAGAGGCTAGCACAACTGCGGAGGATGTGACCGCTACGGAAACTACGACTGATATCAGCGAAGTCGTGACCTACAAGAAACTGTCTAGCTGGACCGTCACACCGCCTCCAGGAAATGACCCAGTTCCAGACATTCCGTATGAAAACGATCCGAACGATCCGACCAAGCCTGCGGATCCAAAACCAACCAGACCAAATGAAGAGGATCCAAACAATCCAATTCCAACGGTTCCAGACTATCCAGGCTATGTACCAGTAGACCCTGATGGTAATGAATTGCCTAAGGATCCAGATGGTAACTACATCCCACCGAAACCAACTGACCCAACAAAACCAACAGAGATCACTTACAAACCAGTTGCCCAAAAAGCCAGCATCACATTTGTCAATAAGACAAATCCAGTTGCGCCTGTGGAGCTAACAACTATTCCGTTGACAGGTAAGAGCGGTGACCAGTTTGGCTATGACCCAACTCCATTGGTCAAAGACTATGAGATGGCAGGCTATGTGGTCACCAATGAAAATGATTATGCGGCGACCAAGACTTATTCTGATGATCCAGAACACCATGACAGCTTTGTCTTCTCTATCGTTGAGAAAACAGCTACCATTGTGCCAGAAGATCCAAATTCACCGGATGATCCAAACAATCCAAATCCAGGTGATCCTGTCGATCCGAATAATCCTGATGGACCGAAGTGGGAAGATGTTTCTCGCACTATTACTCGTAAGGTGTCCTATGTGGTCGAAAGTCCAGAGGGCGAGACTGTAACAGCTCCAGAAGGTAAGACTACAACAGTGACCTTCGAGCGGACAGGTAGCTACAACTTCGTAACCAAGCAAGTGACTTACACGGATTGGGAAGCCAAGGATGGCGACGCTGTTCTGGAAGGAAATCCATTGCCAGTCATTGACGGCTATGTGGCTATTGCAGCGACTAAGAACGGTGACAAGGTAGAGGCTAGCACAACTGCGGAGGATGTGACCGCTACGGAAACTACGACTGATATCAGCGAAGTCGTGACCTACAAGAAACTGTCTAGCTGGACCGTCACACCGCCTCCAGGAAATGACCCAGTTCCAGACATTCCGTATGAAAACGATCCGAACGATCCGACCAAGCCTGCGGATCCAAAACCAACCAGACCAAATGAAGAGGATCCAAACAATCCAATTCCAACGGTTCCAGACTATCCAGGCTATGTACCAGTAGACCCTGATGGTAATGAGTTGCCTAAGGATCCAGATGGCAACTATATTCCACCGAAACCGAAGGATCCAAGCCAGCCAACGCCGATTACCTACAAACCGGTTGAGCAAGTTGGTAAGATTAGCTTTGTGGACGTGACAGTTCCTGAAAATCCCGTGACCAAGGTGACCATTGACCTGTCTGGTAAGACTGGCGATAAGCTGGGCATGGATGTATCCAGCATTGTTACCATGTACGAAAACCTGGGCTACATAGTTACCAACAAGGATAAATACGATAAGGACGGCACATTTGGACCAGATCTGAAGTCCAACACCTTTGTCTACGAATTAGTAGAGCGGACGGTGGACATCGATCCAGATGATCCAAATACACCAACGCCTAAACCAGGTGAGCCAGTTGATCCGAACAATCCTGACGGACCGAAATGGCCAGATTCTGTCAGAGATCTTGTGACGACTGAAGAAGCGACGCGTACCATTTCTTATGAGGACACCAAGGGTGATACAGTCTTTGAGGAAATCAAAGAAACCAAGACCTTCAAGCGTACAGCTAAGGTTAACATCGTAACAGGTGCCATTACCTACGGTGACTGGTCTGCTGATCAAACCTTTGAAAAAGTGACTTCACCGCTCAAGGACAACTACCTGGTAGACAAGCTCGAAGTGCCAGCAAGCACCGTCAAGGCTGAGGATGAAGACATCAATGAAGTCGTGACCTACACACTTCTTGGCCAATGGAAACCAGTCGTGCCACCGGGTACTAAACCTGTGCCGCCTGTGACCTACCCACGTGATCCGAAGGATCCGACCAAGCCAGGTACAGAAGTGCCGACTATTCCAGCTATACCTGGAACCATACCTGTCTACCCAGATCCAAATAACCCTGGACAAACCATTCCATTGGAACCAAGTCCAGATGGAGGTTATGAGCTTCCACCTGTACCAAGCAAGCCAGGTGAAGATACGGTTATCGAGTATGTTCCAAACACTGTTAGCCTGACTGTCAAATATGTGGATGATACGGGTGCAGACCTGCGTCCAACAGAAAGCAAGGAAGTCAAGGTCGGTGATGACTACACCACCACTCCACAGGTGATTGAGGGCTACTATCTAACTGAAATCCCTGCTAACAGCAAGGGCAAGGTGGGGGCAGAAGGTACAACCGTTGTCTATGTTTACAATAAACTCGGTTCATGGGTACCAGAATTGCCAGAGGGTCACGACCCAGTGCCACCAATTCCGTATCCGAACCATCCGACAGACCCAGGTAAACCAGGTATCCCGACAGGTGTTGTGCCAGTCGTTCCAGGCTACATCCCTGTAGGACCAGATGGTAAAGAATTGCCTAAGGGTCCAGACGGTAACTACCTGCCACCTGTACCAAGCAAGCCAGGTGAAGATACTGTTATCAAGTACATTCCACAAGACGCTAGCGTGACCGTGCGCTATGTGGATGACAAGGGCAATGATTTGATTCCAAGCAAGTCCATTCCAGGTAAGGTTGGTGATGATTACACGACCACCCCTGAGATCATCAAGGGCTATCTGCTCAAGGAAGTACCAAGCAATGCTTCTGGTAAGATTCCAGCAGGCGGTACAAGTGTTGTCTACACTTATGTACCAATTGGAAGCTATGTGCCAAACATTCCAGGTCAGCCATCCACTCCGATTCCATATCCGAATCATCCGACTGACCCAGGCAAACCAGGTACAGATCTCCCATCTATTCCGCATGTTCCGGGTTATATCCCTGTCGGCCCAGGAGGAGTACCATTGCAGCCAGTAGATCCAAGTGATCCAACCAAGGGCTACATTGCGCCTCCTATCCCAGGAAATCCAGGTCAAGATACACCAATCAACTACATTCCGAGCCCACCAGCTCGACCAAGTAGACCGATTGTTGTGACACCTGTCAAGCCTGAGACTCCAGTTGAGCCAGAAGTTCCAACAACTCCAGCTCAACCGAGCCCAGCAGGACCTGCACAACCAGCTAGCCCTGGTACGGCTCAATTGCCAAATACTGGTACCAGCGATTCACATGCAGTGACTGCAATTGGTGCTAGCCTCTTCCTAGCTGCCCTTGCCATAGCAGGCACAGCTCGCAGAAGAGAAGAGTAATCCTTATGCTTTCCAACTATCCTACAAGGTCTTTATCTGGACTACATTCCCACCACTAGTCGAATGATTGGTTTATATTGCATCTTCCCAACTCCCACTTGTAGGCCAGATAGCAGACCTGTTTGGTAGTAGAAAATAGATAGGCACCCAGATTCTGGGTGCCTTGTCTATTCTCTGGAATATGCGTATTGAGAATCTTTCCCCATTCTGCTATAAAATAACTAGGAAATAGGACCAGAAGACGTCAGAAAATCAGTTCGACGGCGGATATTGTCGCAAAAAGTCTAGGTTAGTCCAAATTCAAGCACACAAAATCTATTCAGATAAAAGCAGCAGTCCTAGGTAGTTAAGAACCTAGGACTTTTTGAGTAAAAAAGAAAAGCCTATCTCCTGCGAAATAGACTTAGAACATGTATTTGTAGCTCAACATATTTAGCTTGTGAATACAGGTTCTTGTTGTAGGGAGGCTTGCGAATTAGTTAATTGCAGCGAGAACTGCGTCAACTTGTTTAGCCAATTGTTCTTCATCAACTGGAGCGCCGTTTGTTGCAAATGTCAATTCATCTACGAAGTTTGTGCGGATGAATGGAAGAAGTGCACGGTATTGAACAGCTGCATCTTCTTGGTGTGCAACTGAAGTGATAGATACTGTTGCCACTTTTTCATGAAGAGCAGATGCACCACGTGGATCTGACAAATCAAGTGCACGGCTGAGCCAATCGAGAACGTTTTTCACTGAACCAGGGATAGCAGCGTTGTAAACTGGTGAGAAAATCCAGATAGCGTCAGCAGCAACAACTGCTTCACGCGCAGCTTTTACAGATGCAGGAGCATCAGCTTCCAAATCTTGTGAGAATACAGGAATTTCTTTCCAATCAAGGTAAGATACAGTTGCTTTACCTTCAAGTGCATTTTCAGCAGCTTGAGCCAATTGAGCAGTGAATGAACCTTCACGAAGAGAACCAACTAAAAATAAAATGTTTGACATAATGTAACTCCTTAATTACTTGATGTGACTATCATAACACATAAATCACTAATTAGAAACATTTTTGTCTATGAATTTGAATCTTTTTAGTAAATCGGCCAATAAATCCTGTTCTTCCTGGCTCAAAACAGAGAAAATTTTTCCAACATGAGCATAGTGTTCCGGCAAAACCTTCTCAATCGTTTCCCGACCGAAAGGAGTCAAACCAATCAAGGAAGCCCGCTTATCACTTTCATCCTGGGTCTTGAATATATAGCCATCACGGACCATATTCCGAATGACTACCGTCATGTTGCCAGAAGTGCTGAGCAGCTTATCAATCAAATCCTGGATGCGTAAATTCCCCTTATTGTAAAGTGCTTCCATCACGCCGAATTGGCCAACGGTTAATCCATGTTTTCTGATAATCTCTGTCTCCTGTCTGCTAATAGTATTGGCAGCGCGACGAAAGACAACTAAACTATGTAGGGCATGCTGATTTTCTTTTAGAGAGTTTTCTACTTTATTCATAAGTATATTTTATCAATAACTAGTTCCTTTGGCAAGAAATTTGATGGCTGAAAAAGCTGATTCTGACAAGATTTTGAGCGCATTTTCCCATATCGAATTTTAGCTGAAGTTTTTTTGCAGAATTTTCGGATTCAATTAGCAATATGTGGCAACTTGTAGTATAATATTCCTATTATGGCGAAAACATCACGTGAACCTTGGATTAGCCTGACCTTAGGTCAACAATTCTTGATTGGTTCAGCAGTTATCCTGACGGTTTTGACATTTTCTATACTCCTGATTTTGGAAATGGCCAGCAGTCCCTATGCCCAGGCAAGTGAGAGGGCGGAGAATCTGGCCCGTCAAGCAGTCCAGTTGGAAACCATTGAAACGATTAATTCCTACCGAGGTGTGGACGACTTTCATACCGTCTTAGGGACGGATTCTGCTGGACAAGAGCTGGCAATCCTAGTGTCAGATCAAAGCTCCCAAGTTTATGTTTACAAACTATCTGACGGCGTTGCCCAAGCCCAGGCTGAGACCATTGCCCAAGAGCAGGGAGCCGGCCAGATTGACCGCGCGATTATCGGCATGCGGGAGGGCAAGCCGATTTGGGAAATCAAGTCAGGGACGGCCTATTATAACATTGATTTTAAAACTGGAGACTTTATCAAAAAGGAGGGCTTATGAGTAAGCTATCAAACCGCGTTTTGGAAATGGAAGAAAGTGTGACCTTGGCGGCTGGTGCGCGTGCCAAGGCCTTGAAAGCGCAGGGACGCGATATTTTGGAGTTGACCTTGGGAGAGCCAGATTTCGTCACACCGAAGAATATTCAAGAAGCAGCCATTCAGTCTATCGAAAATGGTAAGGCTAGTTTTTACACGGTGGCTTCAGGTCTGCCAGAATTGAAGGACGCAGTCAATACCTACTTTGAGAATTTCTATGGCTACTCTATCGAACGCAATCAAGTTGTTCTTGCCACAGGTGCCAAGTTTGTTCTTTACGCCTTCTTTGCGGCGGTTATCAATCCTGGTGATGAGGTTCTCATTCCAACACCTTACTGGGTTTCCTATGCTGACCAGATTAAGATGAACGAAGGCGTGCCAGTCTTTGTCACTGCCACAGAAGAACATAATTTCAAGGTGACAGTTGCTCAGCTTGAAGCTGCTCGGACTGACAAGACCAAGGTCCTCTTGCTCAATAGTCCGTCCAATCCGACAGGTATGATTTACAGTCGTGAGGAATTGGAAGCTATTGGCAACTGGGCTGTAGAGCACGATATTCTCATCTTGGCAGACGATATTTACGGTCGTTTGGTATACAATGGGAACAGCTTTACACCGATTTCAAGCATTTCAGAAAGCATTCGCCAGCAGACTATTGTGGTCAATGGTGTTGCAAAAGCTTATGCCATGACAGGTTGGCGGGTTGGATTTGCCGTTGGTAATCCTGAAATCATTGCGGCCATGAGTAAGATTGTCGGACAAACGACGTCAAACTTAACAACTGCTGCTCAGTATGCGGCCATTGAAGCCTTTACAGGTCCGCAAGATACGGTCGAAACCATGCGTCAGGCCTTTGAAGAACGACTTAACACTATCTATCCATTACTAGCAGAAGTGCCAGGTTTTGAAGTCATCAAACCGGAAGGAGCCTTCTATCTCTTCCCTAACGTCAAAAAAGCAATGGAAATGAAGGGCTACACAGATGTGACCGAATTTACCACTGCTATCTTGGAAGAGGTTGGTGTCGCCTTGGTGACAGGTGCAGGTTTTGGTGCTCCTGAAAATATCCGCCTCAGCTACGCGACAGATATGGATACACTAAAAGAAGCGGTGGCTCGACTACACACATTTATGAAAAAGTAAAAGAGGAAAAATAATGTCTAGAAAATTGATTACCATTAACCAAGTAAAAGATTATGTTGGTCAAGAAGTGACCATTGGTGCCTGGGTTGCCAACAAGTCAGGTAAGGGGAAATTGGCTTTCCTGCAGTTGCGTGACGGAACAGCCTTCTTCCAAGCCGTTGCCTTCAAACCAAACTTCATCGAAAAATTCGGTGAAGAAGCTGGTACTGAGAAGTTCGATGTGGCAAAACGCCTCAGTCAAGAAACGTCAGTTTATGTGACAGGGATTGTCAAGGAAGATGAGCGTTCTAAGTTCGGCTACGAGCTGGATGTGACGGATTTGGAAGTGATTGGCGAGTCACAGGACTATCCGATTACACCAAAAGAGCACGGTACGGACTTCCTTATGGACAACCGTCACCTCTGGTTGCGTTCTCGTAAACAGGTCGCTATCCAGCAAATCCGTAATGCCATCATCTATGCGACTTATGAGTTCTTTGAGAAAAATGGCTTTATCAAGTTTGATAGCCCAATCTTGTCTGGAAATGCGGCAGAAGATTCAACAGAATTGTTCGAAACGGACTACTTTGGTCAACCAGCCTATCTCAGTCAATCAGGTCAGCTTTACCTGGAAGCTGGTGCTATGGCCCTTGGTCGTGTTTTCGACTTCGGTCCTGTTTTCCGTGCGGAAAAATCAAAAACTCGCCGTCACTTGACGGAGTTCTGGATGATGGATGCTGAGTATTCATTCCTCAGCCATGAAGAGTCACTTGACTTGCAAGAAGCTTATGTTAAAGCCTTGATTCAAGGTGTTATCGACCGTGCTCCACAAGCCTTGGAAACTCTTGAGCGTGATGTGGATGCTCTCAAACGCTACATTGCAGAACCATTTAAACGTGTAGCTTATGATGATGCCATTACCCTTCTGCAAGAACATGAAGCTGACGAAGATACAGACTACGAACACATCGAGCATGGAGATGATTTTGGCTCACCACATGAAACTTGGATTTCAAACTACTTTGGTGTACCGACTTTCGTTGTCAACTATCCAGCAAGCTTCAAGGCCTTCTACATGAAGCCAGTTCCAGGCAATCCAGAGCGCGTGCTTTGTGCGGATCTCTTGGCACCAGAAGGTTACGGTGAAATTATCGGTGGTTCTATGCGTGAGGACAACTACGATGCCTTGGTAGCTAAGATGGATGAACTCGGCATGGACAAGTCAGAATACGAATTCTACCTTGACCTACGTAAATACGGTTCAGTGCCACACGGTGGTTTCGGTATTGGTATCGAACGCATGGTCACTTTCGTAGCAGGTACAAAACATATCCGTGAAGCGATTCCGTTCCCACGTATGTTGCACCGCTTGCATCCGTAATGAAGACGAGAAGTTGACCTTGTGTTAGCTTCTTTTTTTCAGTATAATCATTTCAAAAGGAGGCGATAGTGATGATTATTAAACCGATGCAGACGGACGAGGAAAAGATGGGCAAGGCCTATGTTCATTGGAAGGCTTGGCAGGAGGCATATGCAGACCTCTTGCCGCAGGAATTTCTCCAAAAGACCTACACGCTAGAACGCTGTCAGGACTGGGCCTTTCGCTATCCGGAGAGGATTTTTGTGGCTCTTGAAAATGACCAGGTAGTAGGCTTTTCCTGCTATGGTCAGTCCATGTCGGAGGATTTGGAAAATGCTGGCGAACTATACGCCCTCTATGTGCTGGCGGATGTCTACGGTCAGAAAGTCGGCTACCGACTGCTCCAAGCTGCGTTGGAAAAAATGCAAGACTACGATAGAGTTTGCCTCTGGGTGCTGGAAGGAAATGCGCGTGCTATTTCTTTCTATGAAAAAGTTGGCTTTCGCTTTGATGGGGTGAGTAAACAGGTCCATCTCGGTCGAGAACGGACAGAATATCGGATGATTTTGGAAAAGTAAGGTAGGCTATTGTTTTTGGTGGATATTTAATATATAATTATGTTATAAAATATTCACGGAGGTTCTTATGATCTACCTTACCAATCATCGCCTGCGAGTGGAGATTGCTGAGCCTGGCGAGCGGCCCAATGATACTTTTCGCTTTGACCGAGCTGGTTTCATCTCTAATGTCATTTTGGACGGAGATACGCATTTCTGTGCCAATGAACCCATGAACCTGAGACACTTGTCATCGGGCGGCCGCGGTCTGTGTTGTGAGTTTTCGGGTGATTTTTCACAAGGTGCTGCAGTCGGAAACTATTTTCCAAAGCTGGGAGTGGGTCTGATCAAGCAGGATAGCGTCCTGGGCTACCAGTTTGAACACAAGTATGAGGAGGTTGTGCCCTATCCTGTGACTTTTAGCCACACGGAGACCAGTGCGGACTTTGTGACGGATGCGGTGCCTTGTTTGGGCATTGCGGCTCAGGTGCGTAAGACCATTCGGATAGAGGACAATCACCTGATTTTGGAGGCGACCATCACTAATGTTGGCGAGCGCGAGATTGTGACCGAGGAATATTGCCATAATTTCCTCAGTATCGATGGGATGGCTATTTCGCCTGACTACCGCCTGGAGCTGCCGGACATGTATGATTTGGGCGACCAGCGCCTGGAGGGATTTGGTGGCTACGACCATAATAATTTTATAGCAAACGGCAAGGCTATTACCTTTGACAAGTGTGAGACCGATGTGTCTTTGAGTGTGCTTTCTACGGAAAATGCTCTGCTCCGAGATGAGTTTTCATGGAAACTCTTGCACAAGGGGGCTAAGGCTAGCGTGACTGGGACGGACAGCGTCACCCCAACCAGTCTCCTCCTATGGGCAACGGACCATATCGTCAGTCCAGAAATCATCCAAACCATTTCTATCCAGCCAGGTCAGAGCCATTCTTGGACCCGGAAATGGACCTTTGAAGCAGAACCACGTTGGTAAGAAATTAACAAAGCCGAGGGATTTCCTTGGCTTTTGTGGTATAATGAGGAATATATTATAAAAGGAGTGAACTATGTCCCGTAAGCAAACCGTTACTCTGACCAATATGTGCCTCATTGAAGACAAGGATGGAAATGTGGTGGTACAAATCCGCGACCCCGATCGTTATCGTTGGTCCGGCGTTGCATTCCCAGGGGGTCACATTGAGGAAAATGAGCCATTTTATGATTCGGTCGTCCGTGAGGTCTATGAAGAAACCGGTCTGACAATTCAGAATGCCCAGCTGGTTGGGACCAAGCACTGGCCTGATAAGGAGGGGCATCGTTACATTGTCTTTCTCTACAAGGCGACAGCATTTACCGGTCAACTCCTCTCGACGGAAGAAGGAGAAGTCCGTTGGGTTAAAAAATCGGATTTACCCCAAATGGATTTGGCCTATGACTTGCTGGAAATTCTCAAGGTCATGGATGATCCAAATCTGTCTGAATTTTTCTATACAAGGAAAGACCAGGATGGAGAATGGGATAGGAATTATAGATAGGAGCGAAGTTGAACAAGGATGTTCGGCTTTTTTTCCTGTCATTTTCATGTTAATCATTGAATATTTTCTTGAATAGCAATATAATAATAGTTAGTGATAATCGCAATAAAGGAGGAGAGTAATGTATAAGATACTACTAGGCCATGTTGGTAACTATAAGCGACCCTCGATTTTGGCATTCTTGGCGATGACGATTGAAGTGCTGTTCGAGCTATCCATTCCCTTTTTGATGTCGGCGATTATCGACCAAGGGATCAATCGGAGCGACTTGAACAGAATTCTGATTTACGGTAGTATGATGCTGGTCAGTGCCCTCTGTTCCTTGTTTTTGGGGCGGGTCTCTAGTAAATTCGCCGGTATTGCATCGGCTGGATTTACCAAAAATCTCCGCAAGGCCATGTTTGAGAAAATGCAGGGGCTTCCGGTCAAGTATTTTGACAGCCATACCCGTCTATATCAATGATATTGACAGCTTGCGCCAGGCTATTGAGCAATCCATTCCGCAGTTTTTGGTCTCTATCATTACCATTAGCGGTGTGACCGTGTCCATGCTGCGTATCAGTCCTCAACTCTTTCTTCTGGTCTTTCTGATGTTGGTTATCATGTTCTTCACTGCCCGGGTCATTACCAAGAAGGCCAAGGTTTACTTTAAGAATCAGCAGGCTAATCTTGGTGCGGAAAATGGTTATATCGAGGAAATGATTGCTGGGCAAAAGGTGGTTAAGGCCTTCGTTCATGAAGAAGAAGTCATGGCAGACTTTGAGCGTTATAACCAGGCCCTGTTTGAATCCTCATTCAAGGCCAATTCTTTCGGGAATATTCTCTTCCCAACGATTGGGAATCTGGGAAATGTCTCCTATGTTCTGATTGCGGTTCTGGGTGGTTATTTTAGCGTGACAGGTATGGCTGGTATTACCATCGAAGGCTTGGTGACCTTCCTCCAACTCAATCGTTTATTGGTCCAACCCATTGCCAATGTGACCCAGCAACTCAACTTTGTCCTCATGGCCTTGGCCGGTGGGGATCGGATATTTGACCTGCTGGACCAAGAAGATGAAGTCAATGAAGGCCAGGTGACTCTTGTCAATTATAGACAAGTAGACCAGCAGCTGGTCGAAACCACTGAGAAAACGGGGTTCTGGGCCTGGAAACACCCTCAAACAGATGGTAGCTTTAGCTTGATTCCTCTGGTGGGGAAAGTTGTGTTTGAAAATGTTAATTTTGCCTATGATGCGGACCACCAGGTGCTGTTTGAAATTGATCTCTATGCTGAGCAGGGGCAGAAGATTGCCTTTGTTGGAGCGTCAGGAGCTGGGAAAACGACTATTACCAATCTCATCAATCGTTTCTACGAGATTCAGTCAGGCATGATTACCTACGACGGAATTGATATTCGCTTGATTGATAAGGCTTCTCTGAGAAAATCCCTGGGCATCGTCTTGCAGGATACCCACCTCTTTACAGGGACCATTGCGGAAAATATCGCCCATGGTAATGAAGCTGCCAGTCGAGATGAGATACTGGCTGCGGCAAAATTATCTAATGTTGACCGCTTTGTCAAACATTTGGAAAATGGCTACGACGCCCAGATTAGCGGTGATGGGGCTGGCTTGTCAAATGGTCAACGTCAGCTGATTGCTATTGCCAGGGCAGCCCTAGCCAATGCTCCGGTCCTGATTTTAGATGAGGCGACTTCCTCTATCGACTCCTTGACCGAGAAAATGGTCCAAGAAGGTATGGATAAGCTCATGCAGGGCCGGACCGTCTTTGTCATAGCCCGCCGCTTGTCGACGATTGTCAACTATGATGTCATTATGGTTATGGACCATGGCCGCATTGTCGAACGTGGTAACCACGCAGAGCTCATGGAGAAAAAAGGCGTCTACTACAGACTGTATACAGGCGGCTTAGAAATTGATTAAAAACTGATAACTGGAACACTCTGGCAACAGGGTGTTTTTTCAGCATTTTTCATTTTTTCAAGAAAATGTATAAAAATTCGGATTTTATGGTTGACAATTGCATAATTATGGTATAAAATGGCATAAACATACGAAATGTATGGTATAAAAATAGTGTCTATTGCATAAAAAGGAGATTATCATGAAATTAAAAAAAGTTTATACATTTGCGACAGTTTGCTTTGCTAGTTTGGCTTTGGCTGCATGTGGTTCATCAAACAGCGACCAAACCACACTTGAAAAAATCGAAGACAAGGGGACCCTGGTCGTTGCCCTCAACCCAGAATTCCCGCCCTTTGAATACAAGCAATTGATTGACGGTAAGGATACCATCGTAGGGGCAGATATCGAGTTGGCCAAGGCCATCGGTGAAGAATTGGGCGTGGAAGTAGAGTTCTCACCAATGAGCTTCTCTAACGTATTGGCAAGTGTCCAAAAAGGTACGGCGGACGTTGGTATTTCAGGGATTTCTGCCACAGAAGAACGCGCCAAAACCTACGACTTCTCAGAAGCCTACTACCAGTCGGTCAATAAGATGATTGTCAAAAAGGATGACGCAGCTAAATACAGCAAGGCTGAAGATTTCGCATCAGTAACCATCGGTACCCAGAAAGGTTCTATCCAAGAATCCGTTGCCAAGGAGGCTTTTGCTGACTCATCCATCCTCAGTCTAGAGAAGAACGGCGACCTGATCCAGCAATTAAAATCTGGCCAATTGGACGGCGTAATCTTTGAAGAACCGATTGCTAAGGCTTATGTGGGTAGCAACCCAGACCTGCAAATTGTGGACATGGACATTGAGACAACCATTTCGGACTCTTATGCTGTTGCCATGCCAAAAGGAAGCGCAGAGCTGAAAGTTAAGATTGACAAGGTCGTGAAAGAGCTGGTTGAGTCAGGCAAGATGTCAGACTTTGTCGAAGAAGCCTACCAACAGTCAATCAGTAAATAAAGAATAAATATTCAAAGCACTCCCGTTGACAAATGAATAAAAATGCCATATAATAGGTCATGTTGTTTCAGAATATCTGAAAACATAAGCAATAAAGAAGGAAATTATCATGAAATTTAATAAAATTTTAACTCTTGCGGCAACTGTTGTAGCTGGTCTTACCTTGGCAGCTTGTTCATCGTCAACGACGGAGTCAAGCAAGTCAACTTTGGATGCTATCAAGGAAAAAGGTACCTTGGTCGCAGCTACTAGCCCAGACTATGCACCTTTTGAATTCCAAGCACTTGTAGACGGCAAAAACGAAGTCGTTGGTGCGGACATCATGTTGGCACAGAAAATTGCTGATGAATTGGGCGTAAAATTGGAAATCTCTCCAATGAACTTTGACAACGTCTTGACCAGCGTGCAAAATGGCAAGGCAGATATCGCCATTGCGGGTATTTCTTACTCAGAAGAACGTGCGAAAACATTTGATTTCTCTGAAGAATATTACCTGATTTCAGATGTTCTCTTGGTCAACAAGGACAAGGCAGATCAGATTAAAGACACCGACGCTCTTGCAGGTCTTAACTTGGCCGTTCAAAAAGGTTCTACACAAGAAACGTATGCTAAAGAAAACTTGAGCAGTGCTAAGATTGTTTCTCTCACTTCGATGGGCGAAGCGGTCAACGAATTGAAGGCTGGTAAGGTTGATGCAGTCTTGATGGACTCGCCAGTGGCAGCAGGTTATGTTTCACAAAATGCTGACTTGGCCATCGCCAAAGCTGAGTTCCCAACCATTGATGAAAATTCAAAAGTCATTGCTTTTCCAAAAGGCAGCGCAGACCTCAAAGCAGAAATCGACAAGGTTATCGCTGATGTCAAAGCCAAAGGTGAATTTGACGCCTTCCTTGAGAAAGCAGCAACTTACACAGCAGTTGAATAGAATACATAGGTCAGTCATCTAAACAGTGGCTGGCTTTTTTGTGTGGAATTTTTCCTCAAATGCACAGAAAAAAATCTTGCACCAAAGGCACAAGATTTTATCGCTATTTCACTCGCTCCAGATAGAAGGACGTCAACCTTGGAACAGTAATCTTGGCTCCATTTTCATCCGGATAAAGGCTGAAGGATTCCATTGGAATGGCATTGGATGAGAAGACCAGTTTGTATTCAGAATCTGTTGGTAGGGCTAGGTGCACATCGAAGACCTCCTGATCATTGAAGTTATGAACAGTTAGAATTTCCTGGTCATCACTCTTGCGGACAAAGGCGTAGACGCTGGCCTCTTCATCGATTGTTATCCAATCAAAGCCCTTGTCATAGGCTTGATGGTCGTATTTCCAAAAGGCATCATTGTCCCGATAGAAGTTAGACAGGGTTTTCATCATCTGGTAGAAGGACTCGTGGTTTGGATAAAGGCGCAATCCCCAGTCCATTTCTGTATATTCATGCCATTCGCGGATGTGGCCCCATTCATTACCCATGAAGAGGAGTTTTTTACCAGGATGGGCATAGTAGAAGCTGTAGTAAACACGGGCCAGGTGGAATTTATCTTCAAAATCCCCGTTCATCTTATTAATGATAGAGTGTTTCCCATGGACAACCTCGTCGTGGGACAGGGGTAGGAGGTAGTGCTCGTTTTGATTGTAATACATGCCAAAGGTGATTTCCTTGGAATGGTATTTACGATAAACAGACGGACGCTCGACAAATTTCAGGGTATCATTCATCCAGCCCAAGTCCCATTTGAGGTCAAAGCCAATACCGCCGTCTTCCAGTGCATGGGTGACTTTTGGATAGCTTGAGGAATCCTCGGCAATCATGAGAACGCCCTTGTAATCGGTGTGAACCATGGCATTGACCCGCTTGATAAAGTCAATTGCGGCATGGTTGATTTTGTTCTCTTCGGTTTCTCCGCGCCAATAGAGGAGGTAGGAAAGGGCATCGACCCGAATGCCGTCAAAATGGAAGTTGTCTAGCCAGTATTTAAGGTTAGAGAGGAGGAAGGACCGCGTAATGCCCTTGCCCAGGTCAAAGTTAGCCGTACCCCACTGTCTATTTTCACGGTCATTTTCATGGAAATACTCATAGAGCCAGGATCCGTCAAACTGATAGAGACCATGGGCATCCTTACAGAAGTGGAGGGGAACCCAGTCCAAAATAACCCCAATCCCAGCCTGGTGACACTGGTCTACCAGGTATTTTAATTCATCAGGCTTGCCATAGCGGCTGGTCGGACTGTAATAGCCAGTGACCTGATAGCCCCAAGAGGCATCCAGAGGATGCTCGGTGATGGGCATCAGCTCGATGTGAGTGAATTTGTTTTCCTTGACATAGTCAATCAAGAGAGGGGCGATTTCCTTATAGGAATAGAAGGATTCAAGCGGGGCTCCAGCCTGGTTTTGATTGACAACCTTTTGTTTCCAAGAACCCAGATGAACCTCGTAAATAGACACAGGTTCTTCCTTGAAATCGTAAGAAACCCGGTCATACATCCAGATATCGTCCTTAAACTTGTAGCGACTGTTATAGGTCGTGGAGGCAGTATTGGGCCGGACCTGGCTGAAAAAGGCATAGGGGTCTGCCTTATAAATTTCCCGACCGTCATGGCTGATAATCAGGTATTTGTAGTCTTCCAGTGATTTCAAATCAGGCACATAGAGCTCAAAGACCCCGTCAATTTCCCGATTCATGGGATGACTGCGATCCCAGTTATTGAAATCACCAACTAAAAAGATTTCTCTCGCATTTGGAGCATAGACACGAAATTGGGTGCCAAGAATTTTATTACGCTCCTTGATGATATGAGCCCCCATTTTCTCATAGAGTGTGGTGTGCTCACCGGAATTCATATAGTATAAATCCAAATCAGTAAATTCTGTCATAACAATCTCCCTTGTGGAAAAGGAGTGGACCTTGGTCGCACTCCCCTTCAGTTTGTGGTCAAATCTTACCTAGCCACTAATTTCACGGTAGAGCCAGATATATTTCTCAGCTGAAGAGGTCCAGCTGAAGTCTTCTTCCATGGCTTGCTTGACCATGGCATTCCAGTCTTCTGGTCGGTCGTAGTAGGTCTGTAGGGCCAGGTCATAGACCTGTTTCATACTGTAGGCATCACGGCCGCCGAAGCTAAAGCCAGTTCCTTGAGCTGTTTCGATGTGGTATGGCTTGACGGTGTCCACCAATCCCCCTGTCTCACGGACAAGTGGCAGGGTCCCATAGTGCATGGAAATCAGCTGGCTAATACCACAGGGCTCAAACATGGATGGCATGAGGAAGAGGTCACTTGCTGCATAAATTTGGTGGGCAAGCGGTTCATTGTAGCCACGGTAGAAGGCAAATTTTTCAGGATAGGCATGCTTGAAGTGGTTGAAGGCATTTTCAACGTCTGCTTCACCATTACCCAAGATGACAAATTGCACATGGGCTTGAAGAAGATGGCCGAGCACCTCAGTTAAGAGGTAGAAGCCTTTCTGCCATGTCAGGCGAGATACGATACCTACCATGATGACATTCTCGTCCTGCGGCAAGCCAAATTGAGCCTGGAGGGTAAGTTTATTGGCCTTTTTATCAGCAAGAGTAGCAAATGAATAATTTTTCACCAAGTATGGGTCTGTCTGGCTATTCCAGCTATCGTAGTCGATGCCGTTGACAATGCCTGTCAAATCATACTTGCGCAGTTCCAAGACATGTTGCATATTCTCACCGAATTCTTCGGTAAGGATTTCTCTGGCGTAGGTATCAGAAACAGTCGTTACTTTGTCAGCGTAGAGTATACCTAGCTTCATAAAGCTGATACATTCGTCGTGGAAACGTGCAATACCATCCAGATAGTAGCTGTAGTCCATCCCCAGGGCAGACCAGAGGGCTTGCTTGTTGAAAATCCCTTGGAAAGCCAGGTTATGAATGGTAAAGACATGCTTGATATTACGGAATTCCTCCCGGTAGCTGTAGAAGGTCCGGCAGAGGAAGGGCATGACCGCCGCATGCCAGTCGTGGGAATGAATGACATCTGGGAAGAAGTTGAGAGCCTCAAGCAGACGGCAGGTCGCATGCTGGAAGAATCCAAACCGCATGGCGTCATCATCGTAGCCATAGAGCTCGTCACGCTCAAAGAAATCACGATGTTCGATGAAGTAGAAGGTCACACCATCGACGACCTGGCTGTAGACATTGGCCATGGACTGGATATCGCCTGCTCGCACATCGTAGCTGGATACATAATCAAAATCAGCATGGTTGTTGATGGCGATTTTCTTGTAAAGTGGCAGCACAACCCGAACATCCATCCCCTGTTTGACCAATTCTTTTGGCAGAGAGCCGATCACATCAGCCAAGCCGCCAGTTTTGATGAATGGAAGTCCCTCAGATGCTACAAAGAGTACAGATTTTTTTGTCATGTTTACTCCTAGATGATTTGATGTGCCTTGATATAGGCTGGATTACTTGCAGTTCCTTTAATATCCGTAGAATGAACAATCTTGGTCGCCTTATCGATAATGGCATTTTCAATAGTGACACCGTTGCGCACCGTTACACCATTTAAGATAATGGAGTTCTTAATGGTCACCCCGTCCTCGATAATGACATCCCGGTCAATAATAGAATTTTCAACCTGACCATTGATATTGGCACCGTTGGCAATCAGGCATCGTTTGACATCTGCCAGTGGTCCGTAAAGAGTAGGAGATGAATCGCTGGTCTGGGTATGGATAGGCCAATCATTTTTGAAGAGCAATTTGCGCGTGTCACGCTGCAAGAGGTCCAGCTGGGTATTGAAATAGCTATCAATGCTGTTGATGCAGGCAACGAAGTCACGGTGGGCGTAGCCACGGATGACATACTGGTCAGCCACATCGCGCAGGATATCCTTGAGCCAGTAGAGCGAGGAAACCTTGTTGGCACGGCGGATGAGCTCGATAAAGGTGGTCCGCTTCATGATGTAGGCTTCAAGTGAAACAGGACGATTCTTGTATTTACCGTGGTTTTCTTCAAAGGCCACGACCCGCTTGTCATCATCGAATTTCAAGGTTTGGCATCCGATAAAATTCTCCTTGGCGTCCATAACATTTTTGTAGAGAACGGTGATGTCAGCTCCAGTTTCCTGATGCTCTGCCATGACCTTTGTGAAATCTTGGCTGTAGAGGAAGTAAGATGGCGCAATCAGCACATATTCCTTGGTCGAACTTTCAATGTAATGAAGATTTTCTGAAAAGGCATTGATGTCATGCTGGTAAACAGAGTTGGGGTCGGTCACGCCGTTCAAGAGACGGAGCGAACCACGCTTACTGTTAATGTTGTAGTGCTTACCAGTTCCGACGTGCTGGATGGTTGAGCGCATTTTGGCAGGCATGTAGACCTGAAATTCCGTAATGCCAGAGTTGGACATATTGGACAAGACAAAGTCAATCAAGCGGTAGCGGCCAAGGAAACCAAAGGCTTGCACACCACGGTGGTCCATGACATTGCCGAAGTGCACATTATTCCCTTCAATATTTACAATTCCTAGAGTATTTCTTAACATAATCGACCTTTCTTACTTGTTCACATTCTTATCAATCAAGAGGATATTGTCTGGTTCGCCAGCCAATTTGACACCGTCCGCAATCTTGACATTTTCAGCCACGATGACATAGTCCAATTCAACGCCCTCACCGATGATAGCACCAGGTAGGAGGACAGAATTTTTGACAACCGCATCGACATTAACTTGCACATCATTTGAGATAACAGAGTGCTCGATGGCACCATCAATAATGGCTCCCTTGTCGATATAGGCAGACTTGACAGAGGCAGTAGCACTGATAACTTGAGCAGGAGAGCCCTTGTCTTCAGAGTAGATTCTCCATGAACGGTCAGACAGGTCTAGCTCATCTGCATGGTCAATCAGGTCCATGTTAGATTCCCAGAGACTATTAACCGTACCCACGTCCTTCCAGTAGCCACGGAATGGGTGAGCAATCAGAGTGCGACCATCTGCCAGGTATTTTGGAATAATATCGTGGCCGAAGTCGTGTGATGAGGTTTCTGATTTGTCGTCTTCCAGGAGGTATTTCTTGAGTGTTTTCCATGTAAAAATATAGATACCCATTGAGGCAAGATTGCTCTTAGGATTGGCTGGTTTTTCCTCAAACTCCTCGATGCGATACTCATCATCTGTGTTCATGATACCAAAGCGCGACGCTTCCTTGATAGGCACTTCGATAACCGCAATAGTCGCATCAGCCTTCTTAGAAATGTGGGTATCCAAGAGCTTGTCATAATTCATCTTGTAGATGTGGTCACCAGACAGGATGAGGACATACTCAGGCTCATTCAAATCAATGAAGTCGATATTTTGAGTGATGGCGTCAGCCGTGCCCTTATAGAGACCAAAACCTTCGATTTTCTCACTTGGTGGCAGGACAAAAATACCAGAACCTTGGACATCCAACCCCCAACGCTGTGATTGGGCAACGTATGAGTTGAGCAAGACCGGTTCGTACTGGGTCAAGACACCGACAATATCGATACCAGAGTTGGCACAGTTACTGAGAGGGAAATCGATGATGCGGTATTTTCCACCGAAGGCAACGGCAGGTTTGGCCACCTTTTTTGTTAAACCTTCAAGACGGGTTCCCCGTCCACCTGCAAGTATCATAGCTAACATTTTATTTTGAGCCATCTCATCACTCCTTAAAATTTATTATAGAAGTATTATAGCATAAAGAACAAAAAAATGAAAGCGGTTCCCGTGATTTTGTTGAAATATTTCCAACATCACTTTCAACTGCTTTCATGATAGCATTATAACATATATTGATAGAAGAAATCTACTTAAATATGTCATTATTTTTTATCGAATTTTACTTCATCCAGGAGATAGGCAATGAATTTTTCCCCCATGTCGGATAGGACAGCTTTCTCATGTTTGATGTAGATGAGTTCGATTTCATCGTCATAATCCAGCGGGATGGAGACGATATTGTCCCCGTTCAGGTTGGAGTTCAAGATACCAGTCGCAACCGTATAGCCGTTTAGCCCAATCAGGAGATTGAAGAGGGTGGCCCTATCGGATACGACGATGGATTTCTTGTGGTGGACTTGGGAGAGAATTTCCTCGGCAAAGTAGAAGGAATTGTGAATCCCTTGTTCATAGCTGAGGTAGGGATAGTCGGCTAGGTCGTCCAGGCTAATACTTTTCTTTTGTGCCAGTGGATTGGTCTTGCTGACGAAAACATGAGGCTTGGCAGTGAAAAGATGCGTATGGGAGAGCCTGTGGTCATCCAGCAACTTGAGCAGGACTTCACGGTTGTAGTTATTAAGGAAGAGGACGCCGATTTCTGAGCGGAAATTATTGACGTCATCGATGATTTCCCAGGTCCGGGTTTCCCGCAGGAAGAGCTCGTAGTCTTCCATTTCAGTCTCCTTGAGCAGGGAGACAAAGGCATTGACCACAAAGGCGTAGTGCTGGGAGGATACGCTGAAGAGTTGGCGCTTGGCGTTGGGATTTTTATAGCGGTCTTCCAGCAGCTCGGTCTGCTCGACAATCTGGCGGGCATAGGATAGAAACTCAATCCCGTCCTTGGTCAGGGTAATGCCTTTGGGATTACGGAAAAAAATCTTGATATTGAGCTCTTTTTCCAGGTCGCGGATAGCATTGGACAGGCTTGGTTGGGTAATGAAAAGCTGTTTTGCAGCCTCGTTCATACTCCCTGTCTCTGCTATTTTTATAACATAATATAATTGTTGGATTCTCATAGCTCTATTGTATCATGAAATAGGAAAGAAATGAAGAAAAGTCCATTTTTGAGGGTGGGAAAGCAGCGGAACTTATGAAATTGTTGAATGTTTTTATTTGTGTCTTCTTAGTTTTGAGAGTTTAAAAATTGTATCCTATTTACAAATATCAAACTAAAAACTTGTTGCAAAAATTATAATGAGGATATATACTTATATCAAGAGGTAGCGTTGCTTATGTTGGATGATAAAACAACGATTGTTTACTGATATTTTGTCATAGGTTCCTCCTTATTTTCCAGGGAATAGTTTCTTTGGAAAATGAAAAAAATTGAGAATAGGCAGGTGTTTCATTTGATTCATCTGTCTATTTATATGTAAAAAAATAAAGCAGTAATTTCTGAAAATATTCCTATACAATTCCCAATCCCCCTTCCTTGTCACGATTCCTGTTTTATGATAGACTGACAGATGAAAGAGGTGCTATATGAAGAAAAAACTATCCCTAATCGGCTTACTGGTTATTATCGTTCTGACAGTGGTCTTGTCTTTGGCTAACCAACAGGTTGTCAAGGTCAATTATATCTTTGGTTATTTCCGTCTGCCCTTGATTTTGGTCATTCTCGGCTCTGTATTTCTTGGCTTGGTCATCCAATATTTGCTTGGAATGGCAAAAAATATGGGCTTGAAGAGCGAGATTAAGAGTCTGAAAAAGCAGGCGCGTGAGCAGGCTGAGTTGGAAGAAGCGAGACTGGCCCAGGCAGCCGACAAATCGCTAGAAGGTTAGGAATTCATTCTTGCAATTTGAACCATATCTTGCTATGATTAGCAGTATCGTTTTAGAAAGAGGATAACAGATGTTTAATAAAGAATTGGGCCTCATGCTCTATGTGGATGATGTGGCGGCAGAAAAAAGTTTTTGGTCAGCGGCAGGTTTTGTCATTGAAAATGAAGCGGAGATGATGGGCTTTGAGACCTTTGACATGAAGTCTCATGCGGATGCGACGACTACGATTACGGTTTATGCCAAGGAATTTATCGCTCAAGTATCGCCAGAGGTGTTGGACAATGTACCGAGCGTCTTGTTTGAAACATCCGATATTGCAGGCCTTCAGGAGCGCATCGCTGGTTTGACAGATACCTGCAGCCCAGTCAATGAACAGCCCTTCCCTAACTTTAACTTTGCCTGCCCAAGCGGGATCTATTTCGCAGTTAAGGGTGTATAATTTTAGAACCTGTATTCACAATTCGGCACCTGAGCTAAGGCAAGTTTTGTTCGTTTTTTCTCGAAATACAGTCAGTATTCCATTAAAAAACTTAAAGTACCTTGCTTGTGAATCTAGTTTCTAACAAATCAGTGGTCGTTGATCACTGATTTTCATTTCTTTTCATAAGATATTGAAATCGTTTTCGTTTTTTGCTATAATAGGTGTAGAAAATATCGAGGAGGAAGTTCCATGTCCGTTAAAGATTTTATGACCCGTAAGGTTGTTTACATTTCACCAGATACAACGATCGCCCATGCTGCAGACATCATGCGTGAGCAGGATTTGCACCGCTTGCCGGTCATTGAAAATGATAAATTGGTTGGTTTGGTAACAGAAGGGACCATCGCAGAGGCTAGTCCGTCAAAGGCGACCAGCCTGTCTATCTACGAGATGAACTACCTGCTCAACAAGACCAAGGTCAAGGATGTCATGATTAAGGACGTCATCACAGTTTCAGGCTATGCCAGCTTGGAGGATGCGGTCTACCTCATGTATAAAAATAAGGTCGGCATCCTGCCGGTTGTGGACAATGGTCAGCTCTACGGTGTCATCACAGACCGCGATATCTTTGCTGCCTTCCTCCACGTTTCAGGCTATGGAGAAGAGGGCGTGCGGGCTCGTTTCCTAGTTGAAAATAAGGCTGGTGAGCTTGCGAAGATTATCAAGATTATTTCTGACAAGGGCTACAATATCATTAGCACCGTTCAATTACAGACTAAAAAAGGCAATGTGGTCATCGAGGTTCAAATCGAAGGCCACATCGCTGTAGAGGAATTGGAGAACCTGTTTGCCACCTCTGGCATTTCCATTGACAGCATCCATGCAACCCAGGCCAAGGCCTTCTAAAAAGTTGGGGAAACCCGGCTTTTTTCTTTGGTAAATTTTTCATAGATGGGGAGGAATATGATATAATATAATGGAAAAATGAGGAAAACGTATGGGTAAAAAACGCTATAAAAAAGATGATGGTTTGGGCTCTATCCTTGCCCTGTTCATTGTCTTGGGGATTTTGATAAATTTTTGGTATATTATTTTGCCTCTGGGACTGGTTTATCTCTATGTGAAGAATCGTCCTGCGGTTCATCGGATGCTCAACCGTTCATCTATCCAGCGGTTGGAAAATCTGGTATGGTCCATCAGTGCGGGATTTTCCAAGCACCAGCAGCTCTTGGCTGAGAATGGGGAGGACAAGGCGGTTCTGCAATTGCGGGGACGCTTGCTGGCAGAACTCTTTGAGCTGGACCAAGTCTATCAAAAGGTTGGTAAGTACTTAGACGCCTATAAGAGTAAGGAAGTTGTGGACACTCTCCAGCTCAAGTATCAGCTCAAACTTCCTGAAAAGTCAGCAGAACCTGTCAAGGAGGCAGAGCCTTTCGTTCAAGCCAAGCAGGAGCTGACGGAGCAGGAGTTGATTGCGGACCTGACGCCGGAAATTCTTGAGACCTACTGCAATATCCAACGGGATCATCTAGTTATTTTAGAGAAATTAGAGGCGACAACGGATAAGAAGGAAGAGCTGACGGCCATTCATGAGGCCAATATGCAGCGTTTCCAGGATATTTTGCAGGGGTATATGAAAATCAAGCAGTCTCCCAAGGATTATTTCAATGCGGAAGAACGTTTGGCCCAGGCAAAATCTGCCATGGAGACCTTTGATAGTGACCTGGATAATACCATTCGCCAGTTTAACGAAGCCGATATGCAGGATTTTGAAGTCAGCCTGCGTATGATGAAACGTGACAAGAAAGTAGAGGAATAAGATGTCAGGATTTAATTTTGATATAGATGCCATTGCCAGCAACGGCTTGAACCAGAAGGACAAGACAACGGAAATCATCCAGGCTACGCCCATTGGTGACAGTCAGAAAGTATCCTTCCTTGCCCAATTGACACCTGAACAGCAGGCCGGGATCCAGGCCAAGGCACCGCAGTTGGTGGATAATTTTGTATCTAACCAGAACGCCCTCCTGGACTTTGGCAAGGAGGCGGTTGAGGAGGTCAATGCAACGGTCAACCACATCTTGAGTGAGCAGAAGAAGATTGAAATTCCGCAGGTGGATGAGCTTTTGGCCAATACCAACCGTGAACTTAACGGCTTTGTGGCCAAGTATAAGGACATTTCAAGCACGGCTGAATTGGAGAAGAAACCTGGTTTCTTCCAGCGTCTTTTCAAGCAGACCAAGAACGACTTGCAGGAATTTTACTTCGATTCCCAGACCATCGAAAAGAAAATGGATACTATGGCAGCCAGCGTGGTCAAGCAGGAAGAAGTTCTCTCGCGCAATATCGTTTCTGCCGAGCTCTTGATTGAAAACAATACCAAGTCTATCGAGAATCTGGTCGGTGTCATTGCCTTTATCGAGGCGACAGGTCAAGAGGCCGCTCAGCGAGCAAGAGCAGAGCAGGAAAGACTGGCTAGCCTAGTTCCGACCACTGTTGACTATCAGGTAGCCTCTGAGAAGCTGGCGCGGATTACAGAAGTGGCTAATATTTTGGAGCAACAGCATTCTGAATACCTGAGTCGTCTCTATGTGGCCTGGACAACGACCCCACAGATGCGGAATCTGGTCAAGGTCTCGTCTGACATGAAACAGCGTTTGGGCATGCTCCGTCGCAATACCATTCCGACCATGAAGTTATCCATCGCCCAGTTAGGTATTTTGCAGCAATCTATCAAGTCCAGTCAGACGGCTGATGCCATCGTCAATGCCAATAATGCTGCTCTTCAGATGCTGGCAGATACGTCTAAGGAAGCCATTCCGATGATGGAACGCACAGCTCAAAATCCGACCCTGGCTGTTCAGTCGGTGACAAAATTGGCTGAAAGTCTGGTAGCCCAGAACAACGGAATCATCGCCGCTATTGATGAAGGGCGTCAGAAACGCCGTGAGTTGGAGGCGGCTATTATCCACTCAGCTGAGACCATCAACGATTCCGTCAAACTGCGTGACCAGAAGATTATTGCAGCCCTCCTTGATGAAGGCAAGCGGGCTCAATCTCAAGCAGAGCAACCAGTATCAGAATAACTTAAAACCTGCAGGTCAGCTGACTTGCAGGTTTTAAGCTGTTTATCACTCATAAAAATCCACTGAGTAGTCTAGTAAGTTATCTCCGTCATAGCGGAAACAGGCGGAGAAGAAGGGCTTGTTTTCTAAGAGCCATTCTTGGAAATGTCGATCGCCTTCCCAGGTGGGCTTGGATAGGACCTGGTCATAGGGTACCCACTCCAAATCTCCTTCGTTACAGTCGATTAGGTTGCCTTCAAACTCGGTAATCTTGAAGACATAGGTGTACCAATCCATATTGGGGGTGAAGTCAGGGAAGGTAATAATGCCTTTCAGAGCCAACTTGGTGGCCGTAAGGCCTGTCTCTTCCAAGACTTCACGGGTTGCGCAGGCCTGAGGGGTCTCACCGGCTTCTAATTTTCCGCCGACGCCAATCCACTTGCCGCGATGCACATCATTTTCTTTCTTGTTGCGGTGAAGTAATAAAAATTCCTTGCCATTGTCAATATAGCAAATCGTCGCTAACTGGACGGGTTTCTTGGTCATGTGGCGCTCTCCTTACAATTCTTTGTTTCATTATATCACAAAGGGGAGTAAGACTTTTCCTAGGAGCCTTTTTAGGGTATAATAAGAACATTAAACAAGGGGATGTATTATGTCAAAGCAAGAGAAAATTGAACAAACCATTTACCAATTGTTGGAATTATTGGGCGAGGCCCCTAACCGTGAGGGACTACTGGATACGCCAAAGCGTGTGGCCAAGATGTACCAGGAGATGTTTTCTGGTCTCAATGAAGCCCCTAAGGATCAGTTTACGGCGGTCTTTTCGGAGGGGCATGAGGAAGTGGTCTTGGTCAAGGATATTCCCTTTCACTCCATGTGTGAGCATCATTTGGTGCCTTTTTATGGGGTGGCGCATGTGGCCTATCTACCTAGCAAGGGTAGTGTGACAGGCCTCAGCAAATTGGCGCGTGCGGTGGAAGTGGCTAGTCGCCGTCCACAATTGCAGGAGCGCTTGACTCACCAGGTAGCCCATGCCCTGCAGGACGCCTTGGAGCCAGAAGGTGTCTACGTTATGGTGGAGGCGGAACACATGTGTATGAGTATGCGTGGTGTTCGCAAGCCAGGCAGCAAGACAGTGACCACAGTTGCTCTTGGAAAATATAAGGAAGATGCTGTTTTGCGTCGTGAATTGCTGTCCATGATTCACAGATAGGAGGAGCTATGTCGATTGACAACTTACACCAGCAAGTATCCATAATGGGCATTCTCAATGTCACGCCGGATTCTTTTTCTGACGGTGGAAAATTTAATGAAGTAGAGGCTGCCCTAGCGCAGGCTGAAGAGCTTTTGGCAGCAGGTGCCCAGGTCATCGATGTCGGTGGCGAGTCTACCCGACTGGGGGCGGAATTTGTTTCCCAAGAGGAGGAAATAGCCCGTGTGGTACCGATTATTCGTGCTATAAAGGAGCATTTTGACTGCCTGGTTTCTATCGACACCTATAAGACTGGGACAGCGCGTGCGGCTCTGGAGGCTGGTGCAGACATTCTCAATGATGTCTGGGCAGGTCTCTATGACGGAGAAATGCTGGCCCTGGCAGCGGAGTATCAGGTCCCCATTATCCTCATGCACAATCAAACAGAGGAAGTCTACGAGGATATTGTGCAAGAAGTGCGAGATTTTCTAGCGGAGCGGGCTCAGGCAGCCCTAGCAGCTGGTATTTCGGCTGACAAGATTTGGCTGGATCCTGGGTTTGGATTTGCCAAAAATGCCCAGCACAATCTGGATCTTCTCCAAGGTTTGGAGCAGATTACTGGGATTGGTTATCCAGTTCTTTTTGGGATTTCCCGTAAGCGGGTGGTTGACCATCTTTTGGGTGGCAATACCTTGGCAGCTGACCGGGATCAGGCAACGGCAGCCCTGTCTGCTTGGGCTATTTCCAAGGGCTGTAAAATGGTCCGAGTCCACAATGTCCAAGCCAATCGAGATCTGGTTACTGTCTGGGACCAATTAGTGAATGGGAGCAAGAATGGATAAGATTTCACTCAAACAATGCAAATTTTACGGCTACCACGGCGCCTTCAAGGAAGAGCAGACCCTGGGGCAAATTTTTACGGTGGACTGCGATTTGTTTCTAGATTTAACCGCTGCCTCTTTGTCGGATAATTTGGAAGATACAGTTCATTATGGCCTTGTTTTCGAGGCTATGAAAAAAGTGGTCGAAGGCAAACCCTATATTCTGATTGAAAAAGTGGCAGGGCTGATTTGTCAGGATATTTTTGACCAATTCCCCAAAGTAGAGAAGATCAGGCTGGCCATCCACAAGGAAAATCCGCCTATCGCAGGCCACTATGATTCAGTTGGTATTGAGTTGGAGCGTGAACGCCCATGAAACACACAGCTTATCTGAGCATTGGTGGCAATATGGGGGACCGTAGGGCCTATTTGCAGGCTGCCTTGGAGAGTTTGGATAATCATCCTGCCTGTCAGCTGGGAGCCGTATCAGCTCTTTATGAGACACCAGCTTGGGGCAAGACGGACCAGGCTGACTTTCTCAATCTAGCCTGTCGGGTCTTTACGGATTTAGAGCCTCTGGCATTTTTGGAAATCTGTCAAAAAATCGAACTGGACTTGGACCGTGTGCGTATTGAAAAATGGGGACAGAGGACCATTGACCTGGATATTATTTTCTGGGACCAGGAAATCATCCAGTCCGAACGGCTGACGGTGCCCCATCCCTATGCCCATGAGCGGGCCTTTGTCCTACAGCCTCTGGCTGATATTGCGGCTAATTATGTCCATCCAATCCTAGGGCAGACAGTGGCCCAGCTGCTGGCAAAGGTTCAAGGGAAAGAAGACATTCGACAGTATAGGTAAAAATTCAGAGGGAGCAATCCCTCTTTTCATTAAAGGAGAACTATGACAATTTTAGGAGTAGTAGGGGTATTTTTGGCGATTGTGGCCATTATTTATTGGACCACAAAGAATCTAAACGTGATGGTTGCGGCCCCCTTGGCGAGCTTGATCGTGGCTTTGACCAATCAAATGCCTATTTTAGAGACCATGTTGGGCAAGGAGCAGTCTTATATGACTGGCCTGGCTGGTTTTTTAATAAATAACTTTGCTATTTTTATGCTGGGCTCCATACTGGCCAAGTATATGGAAGCAAGTGGTGCTACCCAGACCATTGCCAATAGTATTTTGCGAGTGGTTGGTAAGGAAAGTCCTTATAAGGTATTGCTGGCTATTGCCCTGATTGCCTCCTTGTTGACCTATGGAGGTGTCAGCCTTTTTGTGGTTATTTTCACCCTCTTGCCTCTGTCGAGACCGCTCTTTAAGGAGCTGAATATCAATTGGGAACTATTTCCAATTCCAGTTTTTTTAGGTGTCAGCACCCTGACCATGTCCAGTTTGCCAGGGACGCCGTCCATTCATAATGCGGTTCCAACCAAGGTTTTGGGGACGACTTTGACCGCCGCACCGCTCTTGATCCTGGTTTCAAGCTTAATTTTAGTCGTTTTTGGTTTGACCTATATGCGGTTTGCCTTGAAGAAAAGTATGGCGAGAAATGAGGGGTATACTGAGCGTGATGAGGAAATTGTGACTACAGATAACGCAAATCTTCCTAATCTAGTTTTGGCAAGCCTGCCCATGTTGAGCTTGGTTGCAACTATTTACATCTTTCAGAAAACGCCTTATATCTTGGTTGTGGGGCTAACGGTGGCCATACTGGTGTCAGGTCTTCTCTTCCGTAAGAATCTGGTCAATCAGCAAACTCTCTTAAATGAAGGGACAACGGCATCTGTTCTACCTGCATTTGCGACTTCTAGCACAGTGGCTTTCGGAACGGTCTTGGCCATGTCCTCAGGCTTCTTGCTTATCCAAGACTGGATTGGACAGATTTCTGGTTCGCCCCTGATTAGTCTTTCGGTGTCGACTGCCCTAATTGGTGGTATCATTGGCTCTTCGTCTGGTGCGGTAGGGATTGCTGCCAGCAATTTCTTACCTGCCTACCTTGATTCGGGTATCGATCCCCAGGTCTTGCACAGGGTGACGGTTATTGCCTCGGCGGTGCTGACAGTTGTTCCCCAATCGGGAGTTATGATTACCTTCCATAACCTGGCCAAATTGAGCATGAAGCGGGGCTTGAAACATTCCTTTATCGTTGTCAATGTCGGTCATCTGCTGGCCCTGATTGCGGTTTTGATTTTGGCACAATTACTTTATTAGATAGACAAACAACCCTGTAGCTTGAGTTTCAGGGTCGTTTTGTGAGTCAGGCGATTTTGAACATGAGAAAACCACCAGCAATGCTGATGGCTCCTTGATTTACTTCTTTATTCAGCCCAGAATTTGGCTGCAATGTCTTGACCTTGTTTGATTTTCGCCCATTGTTGTGGGATAGCAAGCTCATTGCCAGAGTCACATGATGCAAAACCGCACTGATGTGACAGGTAGAGGCGTTCTTTTGGAATGATTTTGCTGGCCTCTTCGAGGAGTTTGTAAACACGCTCTTCATCGTCGAGTTCAGAAGTCTTACTTGAAAGCAGACCCAGAACAATTTCGACATCCGAATCTTTCAAGCTTTCCAAAGCTTTCAAATCGCCGGCACGCTCATCATCCCATTCCAGGAAGAAACGGCTGTAACGCTGGTTTTTCAAGAATTTCTCAGCGATAGCCTCGTAAGTACCACCAGCTGCAGAGCGGCTTTCATAGTTACCACGGCAGTTGTGGGTCCAGACTGTCAAGCCAATTTCATGACCGTAGTCAGCAACGGCATTGTTGATAGCGATAAATTCATCTGCAAGAGCAGCCAAAGCTTCTGGGTCATCCTGTGGCAAGAATGGCACAGGATTTGATGGATCGAAGAGTTCCCAGAGACAGTCGTCAAATTGAACAATCTGACCACCAGCAGCCTTATACTGGTCCAAGAATTCCTTGTAGGCAGCAATGAGGCCTTCTTTCAAGTCTTCACGGGTCTTGTAGACTTGATCTGGTCCAACCTGACCGTTGAAAATAATCAATTCATTGAAGGCATGAGCTGGTCCATAGATAGTCTGCTTGGTTGTCGTGTCCCCAGCCAATTCCTGTACTTGCTTGTAAATATCGATGAAGTGGTGATTTTTAGAAGAAAGTGGAGCGGTAATGCGAAGACCGATGTCCTTACGAGTTTCATAAGGCTGGCCATCGTGGTCTTTAAATGGATAGCCGTGATCAGCAATGTAACGCTCGATACCCTCAAAGCCCCAGAGGAAGTCCAGGTGCCACATAGAGCGACCAAATTCGCCATCAGTCACGATGTCGAGACCATTTTCTTTTTGTTCCGCAACGATTTTCTCGATGAGTTCAGTTTCAGTCTCCTTGTAGCCGTCGAAGGCATCATAAAATGGGTACTTGATGTCATCACGCTCTTCGATTTGGCGCTTGTATTCTCCAAGGGCTGAAGGGCGGAGGAGGGAGCCAACTAGTAGGAATCTTGATTGTGTCATGTTATATTTTCTCGCTTTCGTTTGGTATGTTTGTATTCTAACGCAAATTTTCCCATTTGAAAAATAGTTATTTAATGTGAAATGATATAGCTTGAAACTATAACCAGAAATAAAACAGAATAACTTTCTATCATTTGTCAAGTATGGTATAATCATAAATGCTGAAATCCGAACGTTAGAGAAAGGACAACTATCACGATATGAAAAAACAATCGCTATTTATGGTAGCTGGCATTATTATGCTGGGTGTGGTTATGCGGGCTCCCTTTACAGCCCTGCCTGCCATTTTGACGGACATCGCAGCTGGCTTGGGGGTACAAGTCAGCTCGCTGGGGGTTCTGACCTCTATTCCGCTGATTATGTTTGCCCTCTGCTCATCCTTGGCACCGCGCTTGGCTGGCAAGCTAGGCTTGGAAAAGTTGATGGCGCTGGTGCTCTTCATCATGACTATTGGCTCAGGAATGCGGGCCAGCGGTCTAGTGGGCTTGTTTGCAGGAACCGTTTTGCTGGGCGGGACCATTGCCTTTATCAATGTCCTGCTGCCAAGTATTGTGACAGCCAATTTTCCTAAGAAAATCGGGCTTTATACCACTATTTATGTGACCCTGATGGGGGTGGCTGGAACTACGGCTTCTATGGCGGCAGTACCTGTGGTTACGGCGACTTCATGGCAGACCTTTATCTATCTGGTCACGGCCGTAATCTTTTTGGCCCTCTTGATTTGGCTGCCAAATGTCCGCCATAATCATCGTTTTGAAAGTAATCAGGAAAAGTCATCTGGTCAATCTCTTTGGAAAAATAAGGCTGCACTTGCCTTTCTGATTTTCGGCGGTCTCCAGTCGGTGCTCTTCTATACAGAGATTACCTGGCTCCCAACCATTGCTCAGTCCATTGGCTTTAGCAAGGCTGAGGCTGGTTTCATGTCCGGCATGTACAATCTCATGGGCATTCCCATGTCTATGGTGACACCGGCTATTCTTTCACGTCAGACCAAGGATGGGCGTAGGTGGATAATGTTAATCATCTCCGCTGTTTCTCTAGTAGGTCTCGCTCTCATGGCCTTAGCGCCTGTAAATATTGCCATTTGGACCGCCATTCATTTGATTTTGAGCTTTACCAATGGTGCATTGTTCCCTTATATGATGCTGGGCTTTACCCTGAAAACCAGCAACCCACAGGCGACTGCCCAATTATCCGGTATGGTGCAGACGGGCGGCTATCTGATTGCTGCCTTTGGTCCAGGTCTCCTGGGCTATAGTTTTCCAGTATTTGGGTCATGGTTACCGCTGATTTTGGCACTAGCAGTGGTGACCCTGGTCATGATGTGGACCATTGTCTTGATTGAGAAGGAAGAGATTATTTTGTAGGAAAATGCTGAAGTCAACAGTCCGTTTTGGGCTGTTTTTATGTTGCTGCCAAAAGAAAAAAGCTGGACGTTTCATCCAACTTTTCCTTAACGTGACACGCGACGGCGTGCTGCTTTTTTACGATTTTCTTCAATGAAGGCTTCTTTCTTTTCTTCTGGTTCGATAATTGTTTTATGAACGGTGAAGATAGCACCTGCTGCCACAGCAACGGTAGAAAGAACGCCTGTCAAGAAACCTTTGCCAAAACCTTTAGCCATAGTGAATTCTCCTTTACTTGTGTTATAATAGATTTTAGCGAAAAAACAAAAAATTTTCAAGGAAAAAGATGAAAACTAAGGTAATTGTGGTCTTGGGACCGACAGCGGTGGGAAAAACAGCGCTGGGAATTGAGCTGGCCAAGCGCTATAAGGGCGAAATTATCAGCGGAGACAGCCAACAGGTCTACCGCAAGCTGGATATTGGGACAGCCAAGGCCAGTCCAGAGGAGCAGGCGGCAGCAGTTCATCATTTGATTGATGTCCGGGATGTGACCGATGGTTATTCGGCTTATGAATTTGTAGCAGAAGCCAAGGCCCTGATTGCTGACATTAAAAGTCGTGGCAAGTTGCCTATTATCGTGGGTGGGACAGGGCTTTACATTCAGAGCTTGCTTGAAGGCTACCACCTGGGCGGTCAAGTTGACCAGGAGCAAGTTCTTGCTTATCGGGCAGAACTCGACTGCTTGTCTGACGAGGATTTGGAAACAATGGCAGAGCAGGCAGGTTTGATGGTCGAGGGAAACAGCCGACGGAGAATCATTCGTGGACTGGAATTGAAAAAATTTGGCAAAAACTTAGAAAATACAGAGTCAGAATATGAGCCTCTTTACATCTGCCTGACAGATGACAGACAGGTTCTTTACGACCGTATCAATCAGCGCGTGGATAAGATGATGGCGGCGGGCTTACTAGATGAAGTTAGCTGGCTCTACCAAGAACACCCAGAAGCTCAAGCAGCAATGGGAATTGGCTACAAGGAGTTTTTCCCTTATTTTGCAGGTGAGCGTTCGCTAGAAGAAGCAGTTGATAAGGTCAAGCAAAATAGCCGACGCTTTGCCAAACGCCAATTGACCTGGTTCAGAAATCGGATGCAGGTTCCCTTTTATTCAGTAGGTGAGCCAGATTACAAGTCGCAGATTTTCACTGCCGTGGAGGAATTTTTAAATGATTGAAACCCAGAAAGAACAAGAACGCGCCCTCCTAGTCGGAGTGGAACTACAGCAGACAGATAATTTTGACATGTCCATGGAGGAGTTGGCAAGCCTTGCTACGACGGCTGGCGCTCTGGTCAAGGGAGTCTACACTCAAAAACGAGAAAAATACGACAGCAAGACTTTTGTCGGCTCAGGGAAACTAGAAGAAATTGCCCAGATGGTCGAAGCTGATGAAATTGATACCGTCATTGTCAACAATCGACTGACCCCCCGCCAGAATGTCAATCTGGAAGAGATTTTAGGTGTCAAAGTCATCGACCGTATGCAGTTGATTTTGGATATTTTTGCCATGCGAGCACGGAGTCACGAAGGAAAACTGCAGGTTCACCTAGCCCAGCTCAAGTATATGTTGCCGCGGCTGGTTGGACAGGGGATTATGCTCAGCCGTCAGGCAGGGGGAATCGGCTCTCGTGGACCGGGTGAGAGCCAGTTGGAGCTCAACCGACGGAGCATCCGCAACCAGATTCACGACATTGAACGCCAACTCAAAACGGTGGAGAAAAACCGAGCGACTGTCCGTGAACGCCGCCTGCAATCAGGCGTCTTTAAGATTGGCTTGATTGGCTATACCAACGCTGGTAAATCCACTATCATGAATGCCATGACCGACAAGCGACAGTACGAGGCCGACGAACTCTTTGCCACACTTGATGCCACGACCAAGCAGATAAACTTGGCTGACAAGTTCAACGTGACCTTGACCGATACGGTTGGTTTCATTCAGGACCTGCCGACTGAGTTGATTTCTGCCTTCAAGTCCACCTTGGAAGAGTCCATGAACGTGGACCTCTTGCTCCATGTCATCGACGCCTCTGACCCCAATCACAGTGAGCAGGAACAGGTGGTCTTGGACATTCTAAAAGACCTGGATATGCTGGACATTCCACGTCTAGCTCTCTACAACAAGTTGGACAAGACCGATGACAGCTTTACCCCCAGTCAGTTCCCACATGTCATGCTGTCCGCTAAGGATGAAAATGCCAAAGGTCATATCCAGATGATGGTCTTGGCTAAGATTAAGACCATGTTTGAACGGTTTGAGGTCAGGGTGCCACTTGCTGAATCTTATAAATTGCATGATTTAGCAACTCTTGCCCTGATTGAACATCGGACCTACGAAGAGGATGTGGAAGTGGTATCAGGCTATATCGCTTCCAGCAATAAATGGAAGTTGGAAGAATTTTATGACGGATTATCTTGATTTGGCTGTCAAATATGGCGGTTTTACCAGTCTGGACAAGGTCTATCTGGCTGGAAAATTGGCAGGATTGACCGACCAGCAGAAATTGGATTTTATCACGCCACCGCCGTCGGTCATCAATGCCTATTTTGCGGAAATCTACCAGAAAAAAGGACCAGAAGAGGCGACGGACTACTATCTGACTTTATCTCAGCAGCTGAGCCTTTTTCCAAAAGAACCTAGCTTTGCGGAAGAAAAGCCCTTTGTCCGCTTGAATTTATCAGGCAAGGCTTTCGGTTTTGCCTATGTTGATGGGACTGGACTGGCGCAGGTCTTTGCCGATCAGGACGTTGAGGTTGCAGAGAATTTGCTGTTTGAGATTGCGCAAATTTTCCCTCACTATGTAGTCTTTGAGCAAGCAGGCAAGGTGTGGATGAAAGGCAATGATTTTGATGAGACTATCTTGGTGGCAGAAGAGACAGAATTTCTTCTGACGGATGTGGCTGTTAGTGACCAATTTGTCAAAATAAGTGGTCTCAATCAAGAAGAAGTCCTGCAAGCGGCAGAAAAGTATGACGGTCAACGGTATGTTGCTTGGTCGGGTCGCTCTGCCATTCTTTACTGTGTGACGGATTCTGTCTGATGAAAAGGTAAAGCCGATTTGCTGAACATTAGTTCTGCCTGCATTGGCTTGTCCTGCTCCTCAAACAGACTGCACTCACACAACACTCTTAAAATTTAGAAAGATAACAATGTATATTCATTTTTTAGGTACGGGGGCGGGTCAACCCTCCAAGGCAAGAAACGTGTCCAGCTTGGCCTTGAAACTCTTGGACGAAATCAATGAGGTTTGGCTCTTTGATTGTGGCGAAGGAACGCAAAATCAAATCCTTGAAACAACCATTCGTCCGCGCAAAGTGGCTAAGATTTTCATTACTCACCTGCATGGCGATCATATTTTTGGTTTGCCCGGGTTCTTGTCCAGCCGTTCTTTCCAGTCTAGTGAGGAGCAGACGGATATTGAAATTTATGGTCCGACGGGCATTCGTTCCTTTGTCTTGGCCAGTCTGAAAGTGTCAGGTTCCCGCTTGCCTTACCGCATTCATTTTCATGAGTTTGACGTAGAGACAGTTGGCAAGGTTCTTGAGACGGACAAATTTACGGTATTCGCAGACAAGCTGGATCACACGGTGCCATGTGTCGGCTACCGCGTCATGCAAAAAGATTTGGAGGGAACGCTGGATGCGGATGCTCTCCGTGCTGCCGGTGTACCCTTTGGTCCCCTCTTTGGAAAAATCAAAAATGGCGAGAATATTACCCTAGAGGACGGTCGTGAAATCATTGCCAGTGATTATCTATCGCCACCACGTCCGGGTAAGGTTGTGACAATCTTGGGAGACACACGCAAATGCCATACCAGTGTGCGACTTGCGGTCAATGCGGATGTCTTGGTCCATGAGGCGACCTATGGTAAGGGCGATGAAAAGATGGCGCGTCGGCATGGACATTCAACCAATATGGAGGCGGCAGAAGTGGCGCGTGAGGCGGGAGCCAAGCGACTTTTGCTCAATCATATCAGTCCGCGTTTCTTGGCCAAGGATGTTAGTCAGCTACGACGCGATGCTAAGACCATTTTTGAAGAAGTTCATGTGGTCAAGGACTTGGAGGAAATTGAACTATGAGAACCATTTTGATAACAGGCGCATCAGGTGGTTTGGTGCAGGAAATGGTTCCCCTCTTGGCAGATGATTTTCTGATTCTGCTGGGTCGCGACGTGGACAAAATCGAACAACTCTACGCCTATCATGAGAAAAAGGCTGTGTTTGATGTGGATATTCGTGACGAGGCGATTCTGACAGCTTTCTTTGAGGAGCTAGATAGCCAGTATGGGCAGATTGATATTCTGGTTAATAATGCTGGCTATGCGATTTACGATGATTTTGAGAATTTCTCCAGCCGGCAGGTGCAAGCTATGTTTGACATCAATACCTTTGCCCTGATGACCTTATGTCGTTTGGCAGGTAAGCGGATGAAGGCCAGACGGAGTGGGCAGATTATCAATATCATTTCCATGTCAGGTTTGATCGCTTCAGCCAAGTCCTCTGTTTATTCGGCGACCAAGTTTGCGGCCATGGGCTTTTCCAATACCATTCGTTTGGAGTTGGCTCCCTACGGTGTCACAGTTACTACGGTCAACCCAGGGCCTATTGCGACCAGCTTTTTCGACCAAGCAGATCCAGACGGAAGCTATCAAGAGAGCGTCAAGGCTTTCTTACTACAGCCAGATTATGTTGCCAAGAAGATTGTTTCAGCCATGGGAACCAAGAAACGTGAGGTCAACCTGCCTTTGTCACTAGCTCTCGCTCATAAACTTTATACCCTTTTTCCATGCCTGTCGGATTACTTAGCTAGTACCGTTTTTAATTTGAAATGAGCAGATTTTGATAAACTGTATAACCTAGTTGGGTTCACTCCCATTCTAGGTTTTTTTGATCCAATCGGTTGACATTTTTTGACTACAAGTGTAAACTATAATTGTAAAACGATTACAAATGTAGACAGAAATAGGAGTTATCTTATGAACCATTCAAAAGAAAATAAGCAGGAACACCAACATATGATGCATTCTGAGGAAGTTGGTCAGACCAGCCATCATTCTCATCAGCAGGAGCATCCTCATGAAGAGGGGGTTCACGCCAATCATCATTCTGACCATCACGACCATCATCATGTAGGGGGCTCTGACGTCAGTCATCATTCTCATCATACTCATGATGCTCATCAGCATCACCAAGGGCATGACCATGACATGATGGAGCATGGTGGGCACATGATGCACATGGGGGATATGAATACAAAACTCAAAGTCGCAGTGGCAGTCATGATTCCCCTACTTGCCATTTCTCCAATTGCAGGTTTCACTCTTTTACGTTTTCCGGGTATTGAACTTGTCCAGCTGATATTAGGTTCTATTATCTTCTTCTACTCAGGAACACCTTTCTTTAACGGAGCTAGAGGGGAGTTGCAAGCTAAAAAACCTGCAATGATGACCCTGATTTCCATGGGGATTATTGTTTCCTATCTTTACTCCGTTTATGCAACAATTTTAGCGCTATTGGGACAAGAAAGCATGAACTTTTGGTTTGAGTTGTCTACGCTGATTGTCATTATGCTGATTGGGCATATCATTGAGATGAAGGCAGTTATGGGAGCAGGCGATGCCCTGAAAGACTTGGCCACTCTCATTCCGAAAAAAGCCCATCTCAAGGATGGGACAGATGTTGCGGTAGAGGACTTGCAGATTGGGGATTTCCTCTTAGTCAAGGAAAATGAAAAAATTCCGGCCGATGGTAAGATTTTGAGTGTTGCTCATATTGATGAATCCATGATTACTGGGGAATCTCGAGCTGTCAAAAAAGAGGCGGGAGATAGGGTATTCGGTGGTTCGCTCAATCAAAACATGCCCTTTGAAATGGAAGTGACCAGTCTTGGTAGGGACAGCTTTTTGGCGCAGGTGACCGAAATGGTCCGTCAAGCGCAAAATCAGAAATCCAAGCTTGAAAATATGGCTGACCGCGTAGCCTCTTGGCTCTTCTATGCAGCTTTAATTGTGGGGATTTTGGCCTTTATTTATTGGACCATGACGGCTAATCTTGCCTTTGCCTTGATGATGGCAGTTTCTGTTTTTGTCATTGCCTGTCCGCATGCCCTTGGTCTAGCCATTCCCCTTGTTGTGGCGCGATTGACCACGATTTCTTCAAAAAATGGTCTTTTGGTTCAGAACCGAACAGCTCTTGAACAGGTTAACCAGATTCGGTTTGCCTTGATGGATAAGACCGGAACCTTGACCGACGGAAAATTTCAAGTTCGCCACAGTCAAGACTTGGTTCAGGGAGCAGATACGCTGGCCAAAATGGCAGCGTTAGAAGTTCTTTCAACCCACCCAATTGCCCTTTCGATTGTGGAGGCGGCAGGTCCACTTTTCTATCAAGCAGAACGGGTTGAGAATATCCCTGGTAGTGGGATTCGAGGCGTCTTGGATGGAAGGATTTATGAAATTATTTCCTACAAAGGTGTGCAGGAAATAGGTTTGTCAGTGGATCAGGACGTGATTGCACCTTATCTTGATTTGGGCCTTACTTTGAGTTTTTTGGTGGCTGATCGTGTAGTCTTGGGATTTGTAGCCTTGGGAGACCAGATAAAAGAAGATGCTAAAGATTTTGTAGAAGGCTTGAAAGCGCAGGGCATTAGTCCTGTGATGTTGACGGGAGATAACCCAGCTACTGCACAAAAAGTGGCCAGTCAGTTGGGCATAGAAGATTACCGAGCTGAACTTAAACCAGAGGATAAGGCGAAGCTGGTCAAGGACTATCAGGCGCGTGGGGCAGTTCTTTTCATCGGAGATGGGGTCAATGATTCGCCTGCTCTAGCGACGGCAGATTTAGGCTTTGCCATTGGCGCAGGAACTTCTGTTGCCATCCACTCTGCAGATGTAGTCTTGGTTCAATCCAATCCATCAGCGGTCTTGGATATGTTGAGCATTGCCAAGACAACCATCCGCAAAATGAGGCAAAATCTCTGGTTTGGGGCAGGTTACAACATCATCGCCATTCCTTTAGCTGCTGGAATCCTTTATCCAAGCATGGGTATTATGGTGGATCCTTTATTGGCGGCCGTGCTCATGAGTCTATCAACGGTTATTGTCGCTATCAATGCTATGGGTTTACGTTACAAAGGTGACAGAGAGTAGCTTGATACAGCCTGTTCTTAGTATACATTACATGAAGTCAATTTTCTTGACAGGCTTTGTGTAAGGGTTTACAATTTAAAGTATATAAGCTTCAGGAGGAAAAGTCATGCGAAAATATTTATTTCTTGTTTCCTGTTTGTTCCTCGTCTTTTTAGCAGCCTGTCAGGCAGAAAAAAGCCAAGAGGTGAATCTGGAACAGTACAAAACAGACTATGTTGGTGACAATAGCAAGGTCATTCAGTTAGCTGCTTTACAGGATTATCCTGAAGGTTATACTTATGACCATATCGAAATCCAATCAGACAAGGAACCCTATCAATTGACAGTATTTTTGAAGGTAGATAAAGCCTCTGACAAAGAGGCAGAGGAGCTCCAGTCAAACAGTCAGTCCCTATTTGACCTGATTGGCAATCTAGAGCAGGTGGCTTTTGTAGATGCGACCAGCCAAGAAGAAATTGCTCATTTTACTAGGAAAGATTGATCAGTTAAGCTGGTCAATTTTTTTATGAATTTTTTTCAATTTCTTTCTTGACAAGTTGCAGATGAAGTTCTATAATTATAACAATTCTAAATAAACTTTAGAATGATTAAAATTTGAGAGGTATATAAGATGACAACGAAAGATTTTGGTAAAGCACCATTTGTAACAAATATTGAAGACGCAACCTTGGAAAATACAAACTACCGGACAGCCCTTTGGACTGGGGAACTCTTGCAGGTGACCCTCATGTCGATTCCAGTTGGTGGGGATATTGGCGCGGAAGTGCATGCTGAAAATGATCAATTCTTGCGCGTGGAGCAAGGGAAGGGACGGGTTATCATGGGAACAGATGCGGACAACATTACCCTTGATACAGAAGTAGTTCCAGAATTTGCCATTTTAATTCCAAAAGATACCTACCACAATGTTATCAACATTGGCGATGAGGACTTGAAACTCTATTCTATCTATGGTCCTGCTCACCATGCGCATGGCACTATTCACGAGACTCAGGCTATTGCAATGGCTGCGGAAGAGGCAGAGGAGGCAGGTCACTAATGCCGATTTTTCAGCTAAATCAAGTCGGCTTAGTCCATGCGGACACGACCATTTTGGAGGATGTGACGCTCAGTATAGATGCTGGTCAGCGCCTGACCTTGGTTGGTCCGTCCGGGTCTGGTAAGAGTTCGATTTTAAAACTGCTGGCAGGGTTGACTTCTCCTAGTCAAGGACAAGTTCTCTACCAGTCTCAGGATTTGGCACAAATGGATATGCCTCTCTACCGCAGAGAGGTTTCCTATTGTTTCCAGCAGCCGGTTCTCTTTGGGCAAACGGTGCGGGATAACCTTGCCTTTCCCTTTAACATTCGTCAGCTGGATGTTGATGAAGAACGCGTGGTTCAAGCCCTTGCCAAGGTGGATTTACCAGCGACATTTTTAGACAAGAAAATCTCCGAATTGTCGGGCGGTGAAAAACAGCGCGTGGCCTTGGTCCGCAATCTTCTCTTTGAGCCCCAGGTGCTCTTACTGGACGAAGTGACGGCTGGATTAGACGCGACAAGCAAAGCCTTGGTGCATGACTTGATTGCCGATTACCACAAGGCAGGACACACCATTGTCGAAGTCACGCATGATGTGGAGGAAATAGCAGCAGCCAGCACCATTATCCAGGTAGAGAAGGGGAGAATTGTCCAATGAACCAAGTAAATGTAAGCAATCTTTCTCTGGCCTTGGTCTTTGGTCTGGTCTTGATTGCGCTTAGAATCAGCCAAAAGGAAAAACTGGGAATTACCAAAGACATTGTGATGGCTGTCTTGCGGACGGTGGTCCAACTCTTTCTGGTCGGCTATGTCTTGAAGTTTGTCTTTCAAGTATCTAATGGCTGGTTGAGCTTGGTCATGGTCCTAGTCATTCTCTACAATGCTAGTCGTCAGGCCAATAAGCGTAATCCTGTCGTCAACAAGTCCTTCTGGCATCCATTTTTTGCGCTTCTGATTTCCACTGGATTGACCTTGAGCATTTTGATTTGGTCGGGGGCTATTAAGTTCATTCCCTCGCAGGTCATTCCTATTTCTGGTATGCTAGCTAGCAATGCCATGTCGGCCATCGGTCTGTCCTATCGAGCCATGTACCGTCTCTTTACGGATAATCGCCAGCAGGTCTTGGAGAAATTGAGCTTGGGCGCGCCTGCCAAATTGGCTTCGCAGGACATTTTGCGCGAAAGTATCAGGACAGGAATGCAACCGACTATTGATTCAGCCAAGACGGTTGGTCTGGTCAGCCTGCCCGGCATGATGTCTGGTCTGATTTTTGCAGGTGTTGACCCTGTAGCTGCCATTCGTTACCAGATTATGGTCATGTTCATGCTCCTGTCGGCTACCAGTCTGGCCTCCGTTATCGCATCATACGCAGCCTACAAGTCTTATTTTACGGACAAGGTGCAATTGGAATTTGAATAAGAATAAACTGATCTTGAAAAAGGTCAGTTTTTTCTATATCTGCATGATAAATTATGATAAAATAGACTTACATTTACATTGCAAAGGAGACAGTATGACAATCAATTTTAGAGCAGAAGTAGACAAACGCAAGGATGAATTCATGACGGATTTATTCGACCTCTTGCGCATCAATTCAGAGCGCGACGATAGCCAAGCAGATGCCCAACACCCATTCGGACCGGGTCCTGTCCGTGCCTTGGATAAATTTCTAGAAATTGCTGAGCGTGACGGCTATCCGACCAAAAATGTTGACAATTATGCTGGACATTTTGAGTTCGGTGAAGGCGATGAGGTGCTTGGTATCTTCGGGCATTTGGATGTAGTTCCTGCTGGTAGTGGCTGGAATACAGACCCCTACGATCCACAAATCATCGATGGGAAGCTCTTTGCGCGCGGTTCGTCCGACGACAAGGGGCCGACTATGGCTTGCTACTACGGTTTGAAAATCATCAAAGAATTGGGCTTGCCAATCTCTAAGAAAGTCCGCTTCATCGTAGGTACCGACGAAGAGTCGGGCTGGGCGGACATGGATTATTACTTCGCAAACGTTGGTCTCCCTCTGCCAGATTTCGGATTTTCTCCTGATGCCGAATTCCCGATTATCAACGGTGAAAAGGGCAACATCACAGCTTATTTGCATTTTGCTGGGGAAAATAGCGGAGCTGCTCAGTTGCATAGCTTTACAGGCGGTCTTCGTGAGAACATGGTGCCTGAGTCCGCGACAGCAGTCATCTCTGGTCAGTTAGATAGTCTTGAGGATAAATTGGCAGCCTTCTCAGCAGAATACGGCGTGTCAGCTAGCGCGGATAATCTGTCTGACGGTCGTGTCCAAGTGACCGTCATCGGAAAATCAGCCCACGGTGCCCACCCAGAAAATGGGGTCAATGGGGCGACCTACTTGGCTAAATTCCTCAACCAGTTTGCCTTTGAAGGTGCAGCCAAGGCTTATTTGGAACTTGCCGGAGAAACTCTATTTGAGGACCACGATGCGAAAAAATTAGGCGTAGCTATCTACGACCAGCAAATGGGTGCCCTGTCCATGAACGCTGGTGTCTTCAAGTTTGATGCAGGCGCAGCAGACAACACCATTGCCCTCAATTTCCGCTATCCAAAAAACACCAGTCCTGAAGTCATCAAGGCTGGCTTGGAGAAATTTGAGGTAGAAAGTGTCAGCCTGTCAGCCCACGGTCACACACCGCATTATTGCCCGATTGACGACCCAATGGTAGCCATTCTCCTGTCTGTTTATGAGAAACACACAGGACTGAAAGGTCACGAGCAAGTCATCGGTGGCGGAACCTTTGGTCGCCTGCTAGAGCGTGGCGTTGCCTATGGAGCCATGTTCCCAGGATACACAGATACCATGCACCAGGCCAATGAATTTGCGGATATAGAAGACCTCTATCGTGCCGCGGCAATTTACGCAGAGGCCATTTATGAGTTGATTAAATAAGAGATGGAAAGACGGGATTTCCGTCTTTTTTAGGAGACACAATATGCAGCTATTCTCCATTCGTCGGGCTATTATGTCTGACCCTGCCAATCAAGTTTTTACACGTCAAGGGATTGAACCGCTCTTTCAGGCGCCTGAGACTGCTCGCATTCTGATTATCGGGCAGGCGCCGGGTTTGAAAACACAAGAAAAAGGTCGACTTTTTGATGATGCTAGTGGCGATAATCTTCGGAATTGGTTGGGGGTAGACCGAGAAACCTTTTATGACTCAGGTCTGTTTGCTATTCTTCCTATGGATTTTTATTATCCTGGTAAGGGTAAGACAGGTGACTTGCCACCGCGCAAGGACTTCGCTGACAAGTGGCATCCGCTCATCTTGCAACATTTGCCTCATATTGATCTGACGCTTTTAATTGGGAGCTATGCTCAGGAAGCTATTTTTGGGAAATCCCAGAGGAACTTGACCGAAAGGGTCCGACATTTTGAGGATTATTTGCCCAGTTATTTTCCTCTGCCCCATCCTTCTCCTAGAAATAATATCTGGAAGGCCAAGCATCCCTGGTTCAAGGAACGTGTCTTACCCAGATTGCAGAGGGACATAAAAAATATTGTTCAACAGTACACAATATGATATAATTGTATATAGAAAATAGATGATTTCTTGTCTTTTTGTGCCGAAGGAGGTGTTGAGATGAGAAAGTATGTGGTATGGCTAGGCGGAATCTTGGTCAGTCTACTAGTTTTGCTGGCCTTATTTCCGCCAATTGTTAGAGCGGACCAGTTGCCAGATCGGCCGCTGGATACGACGGTAGTAGACCAACAAGGCTACCTATCAGCTGATACGATCGCCAGTATTGACCAAAAGAATCAAGAATGGGAGCGTACCGGTCAAAAATTGCAGGTGGGGGTCTATGTGACGGACCATCTGAATGATGACTTAGAAAGTTTTTCCAATGAGCTCTTTCGTCACTGGCAGGTGGGATTTTCTGGGACGGATAACGGGATTTTGCTGGTCATTGCCATAGATGACAGGCAGTTTCGGATAGAGACCTCGGACAATGCAGCCACCGTCATCAGGGATATAGAGGCCAAAGATATTTTAGATTCCTCCAGGGAGTTTTTCCGCCAGGAGGACTATGATGCTGGTGTCACCTACATTGTCAATTCCATCGGCGACCGCTTTTACGGGACAGACCTGGGAGCCCAGCAGCTGGCTAGCTTAGAAAGTCAAGAAACTTATAGTGACGATGATGTCGGTTCATTTTTCTTCCTCATTATTGTTCTGGTTATTATTTTTATCATTATTGATAAGTCCAGTCGTGGTGGCCGCGGAGGTGGTCCAGGTAGCCTACTTTGGATGTGGGTCGACGATTATCATTACCATCATTCTGACCATTCCTCATCTAGCTTTGGCGGCGGAGGTGGCTGGTCCGGTGGTGGAGGCGGCGGAGGCGGCGCCTCATCTGGTTGGTAGAAAAAGAAAGGAAATAGTATGAATAAAAAATGGTTAACCTTCCTCATCCCCCTAGTCGCTTTGCTATTTTTGGGAATAGGAGTAATCGGTCAGTACAATGGTCTGGTGGACAGCCACGCCGAAGTGGAGAACGCCCAGGCCAATGTCCAGACCCAGCTCCAGCGACGTTATGATCTGATTCCCAACGTTGTATCGGCCGTCAAGGGGGCCATGGAGCATGAGAAAGATATTTTTACAGCTATCGCGGATGCGCGTGCCAAGATTGGTTCCAGCCAGCAAGGTTCCGCAGAGTACAATCAGGCTCAGACTCAGCTAGATTCAGCAGTTTCTCGCCTTTTGGTAGTGGCGGAAAATTATCCACAAATCACAGCCAACCAGCAGGTATCGGACTTAATTACCGAGCTTGAAGGCACAGAAAATCGGATTTTAGTGGCCCGCAAGGATTATAATACGGTGGCAACAGCCTACAATAAAAAAATCAGGAAGTTCCCGACCTCTATCTACGCCAATCTTTTTGGCTATGAGAAAGTAGACCTCTTCCAAGCGACTAACGATGCTGCAACAACAGTACCAAGCGTTGATTTACAAGATAAAGAATAGAAGTGAAAAGGAACTCGAGCGAGTTCCTTTTTCTTAGGGGGTAAGCCAGACACCAGCTACATATTCAGATGGCAGGTTTGTCTGCTTGAGAATTTCAGAATGTTTGAAATTATAAATGATGACTTGATTATCCTTTGTGAACAGTAATCGTTCTTGATCCAACAGTTGAATATGTTTGATTGGGCTGTCGCTATCAGATAAGTTAGGAAAGGCATGGTAGCTCTCTTCTTGAGTTTCTAAGTTATAGAGGGTGAAATGAGGATATTTGCTAATATAACTATCATGTTCAATCAATAGGAGATGCTTGTCTCCCAGATTGTGAATGGTAGAGGGATGCGGATGAGAGAGATGGATTTTCCCGATTTCTTTTGTTTTAGGATCGAAGGTCTGCACATCATAAGAGGTTTCCTGTTGCCCATTACCATGATAATAGGTCAAAATCGGGTGATAGACAAGACCATTTTTCAAGATGCCTTGGTGGACTTGATGACTAAGTGGTACCTCAATCTCGTCTACAATTTTCTCAGATTTCTTGTCAAAAATCAGATAGTAAGCACGGGTTTCTTCAGGTTTATCAATTACATACCTGTGACCGTACAGAACAAGCAAATCGCCAGAATCGGTCATGATGCTAGGCAGGGTAGAAAAATCTTCAGGCAGAGTAAGCTGTCCAGCCTCTTTGCCACTCGTATCAAACCAAGTCAGGTGCCTACCAGCCATATAGAGATGGTGCTCGTCGCTCCCTGCAATGTAATCATGAAACTTGGTGGCTTTCTGGGAAATCGTACCTGTTTCAAAATCCAGCGAAGTGACATTTTCTGCGTAGGATTTTGGGGCGCTGCTTGAGAGCATCAGATAACGATTTTGGAGCTTGTGGCTATTTCCTAGAGGGAAAACAATGCCTCCCATCTCTTGTCGATTCAAGAGCTTGAGGTCATTTCCTTCTAGTTGATAGGTCTCAATCTGATTAGGATAAATAATATACATTGAAGCTGAATCTTGGAGTTCAAACTTGGCATGACCAGAGGTTAATAGTTTCCAGCTGATGACACCTAGCACAAGGAGAAAAACGGTAGATAGCAGAATGATAATTTTTTTCATAGGAAGACCTCCTTTATGACATTATTATAACAAATATTTTGTAAAAAAAACAATCAAAACAAAAATGAAAAAGCAAGAATAAAAAAGAAAAATCCATGTAAATAATTTGCATTACATGAATAGGGATTACTTGCTTATTTGCCTGAATAAATGCCACTAGACTGCTGTTTAGTCAAGCATTTTTCTAGGATGAGCGTTGTGAAAGTGCCATGGAAGCCTTGCAGCTCTTCAGTAAGCACGATCTCCACACCTAAATTTCCTTACTTTCCAAGACAGAATTGGCTAAAGAGCTGGGTGATGAGTTCGTCTGGAGCGGCATCACCTGTGATTTCTCCCAATATCTGCCAACAGCGGGTCAAGTCAACCTGTAGCAGATCAACAGGCATGCCCATTTCCAGTCCGTCATTGACAGCTTGCAGGCTTTGGACGGCTTGTTCAATCAGGGAAATGTGGCGAGAATTGGAGAGGTAGGTGGCATCTTGCTCTACCAGACCAGCATTTTCAAAGAAGAGCTGGTTGATTTTTTCTTCGATTTGGTCGATGTTCTGGTTTTCCAAGACGGAGATACGGATGACATCATCAGGTATCTGGTCAGCCTCAATCTTTTCTTCCAGGTCTGTCTTGTTGAGCAGGATGATGCGGTTGGCATTTTCTGATACAGCAAGCAGAGTTATATCTTGCTCGGTCAGGGGCTCAGATGCGTTGAGGACAAGCAGGACCAGGTCGGCCTCCTCAAGGGCTTTTTTGGACCGTTCCACACCGATTTTTTCAACGATGTCATCCGTTTCACGGATACCAGCAGTATCAATCAGCTTGAGGGGAACGCCTTTGATGTTAACATATTCCTCGATGATGTCACGAGTGGTACCCTCAATGTCGGTTACGATGGCTTTTTCCTCGCGGAGGAGGTTATTGAGTAGGCTGGATTTGCCGACATTTGGTCGGCCGATGATAGCTGTCGCAATTCCTTCTCGCAAAATCTTACCTCTGCGAGCAGTGGCTAGGAGATTTTCCAGCAAGGCCTGGAATTGGAGAGTCTTTTCACGGACTAACTCGGTGGTTGCCTCCTCGACATCGTCATACTCAGGATAATCGATGTTGACCTCGACCTGGGCTAGAGTTGTCAGGATTTCCTGGCGGGTGTCATTGATGAGCTGCGATAGGGAGCCGTCCAGCTGACGGACAGCATTGTGCATGGCCTTGTCGGTCTTGGCCCGAATCACGTCCATGACTGCCTCGGCCTGGGTCAAGTCCACTCGACCATTGAGAAAGGCCCGCTTGGTAAATTCACCCGGCTCAGCCATCCGAGCACCTTGGCGAATCAGGAGCTGGAGAATTTCGTTGGTAACGGCGATGCCTCCGTGGGTATTAATCTCGATGACATCTTCGCGCGTGAAGGTCTTTGGGGAACGCATGGCCCCAATCATGACCTCATCAAGCACTTGCCCCGTCGCAGGGTCAATAATGTGGCCGTAGTTGAGGCTGTGGCTGGGAACAGTCGCCAAATCCTTGCCCTTGAAAACCTTGCTGGCAATGGCAAAAGCTTCGGTTCCTGATAGGCGGACAATGCCGATAGCGCCCTCACCCAAGGGAGTCGATATGGCAGTAATGGTGTCAAATTCTTTGGTAATCATAATTTTTACTTTCTAAGAAACTGTATTCACAAGTAAGGTGAACTTATATAAAAGTGCCAAGCTCTGAATGCAGCTTCTAACATTTCCTATGTATCAGTTTATCATGGAAAGCAAAAAATCGCATGAAATTGGAACGTCTATCGGATTTCTAGTATAACATAAAATAGACAATGGCGATATACTGCAGGGCTGAGGCTAGGAGAATAAACAAGTGCCAAATCATGTGAAAATAGGGTCGTTTCTTGGCATAAAAGAGAGCACCGATTGAATAAGACAATCCCCCTGCCAACATGAGGAGCCCGAAAGTCAGATTGGTCTGTTGGAAAATGACCGGCAGGATAAAAATGATGAGCCAGCCCATAATCAGATAGAGTGCCAAACTAAATTTTTCATTGATTTCTTTGGCAAATATTTTGTAGAGAATGCCGAAAATCGTAATGCCCCACTGTAAGCTGATAATCAGATAGCCCAACCAACCACCGACTAAGGAGAGAGCAACAGGTGTATAGCTGCCCGCAATGGCGATGTAAATCATACTATGGTCAATCATCCGCAAAACATACTTATGGACCGAAGTATAGGGCATGGAATGATAGATAGAAGAAGAGAGGAACATCAGGAACAGACTGCTGACAAAAATGGACATTCCAACCACAGCAGTGATATTGTAATCCTTAAAGGCATGCACAGCGGTAATGGGCAGTAGAGCCAGCATCAGAAGGGCACCAATAGCATGCGTGACGCTGTTAGCGACTTCTTCGCCGAATGTTAGGGGAATACTGAGTTTCATTTTGTAATCCATGACTAGCCTCTTTCTAATTCTAAAGCCAGCTGATGCGTCTTGCGGTAGAGTTTCAAGGTCTGGCAAGCATAACGAATGATTTCAGGAGCTGTCTCCATCTCATTTTCATTCATACAATCCACAAAATAATTGTAGAGCCTATCTGAAGAGTAGTGGGACTGTAAGATATTCAGGGTCTGGCTGATTTCTTGGATGGAAAATACATTCTTCAAACAAGTCAGCGCAATCAGTCGAGCCAATTGGTGTTTCTGGTATTTCTTTTTGATAGGCTTTTCCAAATGCTTGTGTTTGACATAATTGTTCACCATAGATGCAGTCAGCCCCTTGTCCTCCTTAGACGGTGAAAACTGCGTAGCCTGATGGACATAGAGCAAGACCTGATCTAGATACAAATCAATCTCTGGCAAGTCTTCCCAATAGGGCAATTGATGATCGCTTTCGTTTTTGTTTAATCTAGTATACATAACTAGATTATATAATCATGAAAATAATTTGTCAATTGAAAAGATAAAAATTCCTCCAGAACCATCTAGTCTGGAGGGATAATCTAGTTTAAGATAGCGTTAGGTCGCACCATTTTATAGAGAGAATAGGCACCGTCTAAGTTCTTTACATCGAAACCATGTTGTTTTAACAAACGTTCAGCAATATAAGAACGGAGACCGCTATGACAGCTGACGATGTAGCGCTCATTTTTATCTAATTCATTCATTCGGTCACGGAGTTGATCGAGTGGAATATGTATATAATCTTTAAAATGACCTTTTCGCACTTCATTATGATTCCGGACATCCAATAAAATAGCACCATTTTCCAACTCTAGCTCCAATTGATGCCACTGGATATTCTCACTCAATCCTTCTGCGATATTGAGGGCTGCGTAGCCAATCATGTTGACCGGATCTTTAGCCGAGCCAAATGGAGGTGCGTAGGTCAACTCAAGTTCTGGTAAATCAAAAATTGTCAAACCAGCCTTAATAGCTGTCGCAATTACATCAATGCGTTTATCAACCCCTTTTTGGCCAACAGCCTGCGCCCCATAAATTTTGCCATCAACTGGTGAAAAAATCAACTTGAGGACAATATCGGTTGCACCCGGATAGTAACCGGCATGATCCTTGCCTGTTGTATGTACGACCGCATGGTTAAATCCAAGCGTCTGAACCGTCCGTTCGTTTAGACCGGTTGAGGCTGCGACTAGGTCAAATACTTTAACGATGGCTGTCCCGATAGACCCTTTATTGATACGTTTTAAACCAGCAATGACATCAGCAACCTGTCTACCTTGTCGATTGGCAGGAGAGGCTAGAGAAATCAAAGCGTCTTGCCCGGTTATCTCTTGCTTAACCACGATAGCATCACCTACCGCATAAATATTTGGTAGATTGGTCTGATAATTTTCATCAACCAAAATACCACCGCGAAGTCCCACTGCGATTCCTGCATCAGCAGCTAATGTTGAATCTGGCTGTACCCCGACAGATAAGATTGTCAAGTCAGAAGAAATTGTTTCCCCATTTGCTAAAGATAATACTTGTCCATTGTGGCTGAAACCTGTCACAGACTGACCCGTGAGGACACGAATTCCTTTCGATATTAGTTCAGCCTCAATAAAGCTAGCCATTTCTTCATCCAAAGGCGGCAAGACATGAGGAGCTTGTTCAATCAGTGTGACGTCCATTCCCTTGAGTGCCAAATTTTCAGCCATTTCCAAACCAATAAAACCAGCACCGACGACAACTGCTTTCCCATTTTCTACTTTCTTCAGTTGTGTCATGATTTTTTCCAAATCAGGTACATTTCGCAAAGTAAACAAATTGGTTGCATTTTCTATACCCTCTAGGGTAGGAATAAAGGGCTTTGCCCCTGGCGATACAATCAATTTATCATAAGTTTCTTCGACCTGCCCATTTGGAGTTTGGACAGTGACCGTTTGTTTGTCAGGGTGGATGTTAATGACTTCGTGAAAAGGCCGAACATCCAGATTAAATCGCTCTTGTAAACTTTCTGGTGTTTGGAGTAATAGACTGCTTTGATCTGCAATTTCTCCAGAAATGTGATAGGGAAGTCCGCAATTAGCGAAGGAGACGTATGGACCTTTTTCAAATACGATAATTTCGGCATCCTCCATCAGACGACGGAGACGAGTAGCAGCGGACATTCCTCCCGCAACACCACCAATAATTAGAATTTTCATTTATTGATCTCCTTTGATAGGACCGTTCCAGGCATTCATTCCGCCACGAACATTCAGTGCATGGTATCCAAGACTAGTCAAATACTCAGTAGCCCGTTGACTGCGCATGCCTGATTGACAAATGACGAGATACTGTTTCGTTTTATCGCCTTTGAAGTTTTCAAGTTGACTCAGTGGGCTATTGATTGCTTGTGCAATATGTCCAGAATTAAATTCATTGACTTCTCTGACATCCAATAATATAGTATTGGGTTCTTGTAAGGCTTGTGGCAGTTCTGCCACAGTAAGACTCTCAGAAGATGAAAAGATTCCTGATAAGATTTGTTTAAGCATGTGTCCTCCTCTTAGATACCCTATAGGGTATTTTAAATATAACAAAGATGAGGATAACTTGTCAAGTTTTTGAATTGACTTTTTTACAAACAATCGGTACCATATAAAATATGAAGACAGATAAAAAAGATATGATGAACCGATTAAAACGCGCAGAAGGTCAACTTCGCGGTATTCAAAAAATGGTTGAAGAAGAACAAGAATGTATAGATATTGTAACGCAGCTTAGTGCAGTCCGATCCAGTATTAATAGCATGATGGGAATTGCCATTGCACAAAAAGTTCAATCCTGTATTGAACATCCTTCTGATGACCCAGAGGAGCAAGAGAGACGATTGCAAGAGGCAATCAAATTAATTATTAAAAAATAGGAACAATAGAATAATCTAACAATATTTCAGAGAATTTCTTAAGAATTTGTTAGTCTCAGAATAAAAAAGTTTCAAAATTTTCTATGAATTTCTTCGGAGATTTATTTTTTTTACGAACAAATCAGGTAGAGAGGTAATTAATATGAATAATTTTGATATTTTTAAGTTGAAAAAGGCTGGTCTGACCAATCTCAATATTCACAAAATCTTGGTTTACCAAGAAAAGTACGATAAAAAGCTATCCTTGCGCAACATGGCTGTCGTATCTGAATGCAAAAATCCCATTCTCTTCATGGAAAATTATAAAAATTTGGACATCAAGGCCTGCCGTGAGGAGTTTAATCGCTTTCCATCCTTTTCTATTTTGGATGACATTTATCCCTTGGCCCTCAAGGAAATTTACAATCCACCAGTCTTGCTCTTTTACCAAGGAGACCTTGACTTGCTAGATAAACCAAAGTTGGGCGTGGTTGGTACGCGAAATGCCAGTAAAAACGGCATCCAGTCAGTCCAGAAGATTATTAAGGAACTTCAGAATCGCTATGTCATTGTCAGCGGTCTGGCGCGTGGAATTGACACGGCGGCCCATATCGCCAGCCTAAAAAATGGTGGACAGACCATTGCGGTCATCGGTACAGGCTTGGATGTGTCGTATCCCAAGGAAAATAAAGATTTGCAGTCCTATATAGGCAAGCATCATCTGGTCTTAACAGAGTACGGGCCTGGTGAACAGCCGCTCAAGTTTCATTTCCCAGAGCGTAATAGGATTATCGCTGGTTTGGTCGGCGGACTGGTAGTCTGCGAGGCAAAAATGCGGTCGGGTAGCCTGATTACTTGTGAGCGTGCCCTGGAAGAAGGGCGGGAAATATTTGCCATTCCAGGCTCCATTTTAGACGGAAAATCTGACGGATGTCATCATTTGATTCAAGAGGGCGCAAAGTGCGTCACATCGGGCTTGGACATCATTTCTGACTATCAATTTTAAAATAAGTTTTCCTATAGGAAAATAAAAATCTTGACACTAGCTGAAAAATAGTATATTCTTTGTGAGTTAAAAATATTTGTAAGGAATGAGAATGGCTACAAAAACAGTTAGTAAGAAAAAAACAGCGAACAAGAAAAATCTGGTTATCGTAGAGTCGCCTGCCAAGGCCAAGACCATTGAGAAATATCTTGGTAAAAATTACAAGGTAGTTGCCTCGGTCGGACATATCCGTGATTTGAAAAAATCCAGCATGTCCATTGACTTTGACAATAACTACGCACCAGAATACATCAATATTCGTGGTAAAGGGCCGCTCATCAATTCTTTGAAAAAAGAGGCCAAGAATGCCAAACAAGTCTATCTGGCGAGTGACCCGGACCGGGAAGGAGAGGCGATTTCCTGGCATTTGGCCCACATTTTGGGCTTGGATGAGCAGGACAAAAACCGTGTGGTATTCAATGAAATCACCAAGGATGCGGTAAAAAATGCCTTCAAGGAGCCGCGTGCTATCAACCATGACTTGGTCGATGCCCAGCAGGCCCGTCGGGTCTTGGACCGTATCGTAGGGTATTCGATTTCGCCAATCTTATGGAAAAAGGTCAAGAAAGGCTTGTCGGCAGGGCGCGTGCAATCCGTTGCCCTCAAGCTCATCATTGACCGAGAAAATGAAATCAACAATTTCAAGCCGGAAGAATACTGGACCATTGACGCTACCTTCAAAAAAGGAACGAAAAAATTCCAGGCATCATTTTATGGAGTGGACGGCAAGAAAGTCAAAATCGAAAACAATGACCAAGTCAAGGAAGTCTTGGATAGGCTAAAGGGTGATGATTTCTTGGTGGAGCAAGTCGAACGCAAGGAGCGGAGACGCAATGCGCCATTACCGTACACCACTTCCACCATGCAAATGGATGCGGCCAATAAAATCAATTTCCGTACGCGGAAGACCATGATGATTGCCCAGCAGCTTTATGAAGGGGTCAGTCTTGGAACAGGCGGCACGCAGGGTCTTATTACCTACATGCGTACCGATTCGACGCGGATTAGTCCAGTGGCTCAGGAGCAGGCTGCTGCCTTTATCACAGAGCGGTTTGGTCAAAACTATTCTAAGCATGGCAGCAAGTTCAAAAATGCCAGTGGTGCCCAAGATGCCCACGAGGCTATTCGTCCGTCCAATGTCAATCTGACCCCAGAATCCATTGCCAAATATCTGGATAAGGACCAGCTCCGTCTTTATACACTGATTTGGAATCGTTTTGTAGCCAGCCAAATGGCTGCGGCTGTATTTGACACCATGAGCGTTCGTCTAGGGAAAAATGGTGTTCTCTTTGCGGCTAATGGTAGCCAAGTCAAGTTTGACGGTTATATGGCGGTTTACAACGACTCAGACAAGAATAAAATGTTGCCGGATATGGAGCAAGGTGATACGGTTACTCGGACCGCTACCAATCCTGAGCAGCACTTTACGCAGCCACCAGCTCGCTATTCTGAGGCGACACTAATCAAGACCTTGGAAGAAAATGGTGTTGGTCGTCCATCTACCTATGCACCGACCATTGAGACCATCCAAAAACGCTATTATGTTAAACTGGCTGCCAAGCGATTTGAGCCGACAGAGCTGGGCGAGATTGTCAATAAATTGATTGTTGAATTTTTCCCAGACATCGTCAACGTCAAATTTACAGCCGAAATGGAGCAGAAATTGGACGACGTTGAGGTTGGAAAAGAGCAGTGGCAGAAGATTATCGATAGCTTCTACCAGCCTTTCAAGATAGAGTTGACCAAGGCTGAGGAGCAAATGGAGAAAATCCAAATCAAGGATGAGCCTGCCGGATTTGACTGTGACGTTTGTGGTCATCCCATGGTCATCAAACTGGGGCGATTTGGTAAATTCTACGCATGTAGCAATTTCCCAGATTGCCGCAATACCAAGCAAATCACCAAGGAAATCGGCGTGACCTGTCCAGTCTGTCATCAGGGTCAGGTCATTGAGCGCAAGAGCAAACGCAATCGTCTTTTCTACGGATGTGACCGTTATCCAGAATGTGAATTTACATCTTGGGATAAGCCGGTCGGTCGTGCCTGTCCAAAATGTGACCATTATCTGGTTGAGAAGAAGGTTCGTGGTGGTGGCAAGCAAGTCGTCTGCCCGAACGGTGATTATGAAGAAGAAAAGATTAAGTAAACTTTTGTAGGAATCAAATGGATGAGCCTGTCGATTTGGTGGTGAAAAGCCTCAAGCCAAGTCTGCATTTTGGTCGTCTATTCAAAGATAAAGCAAAAATCCTGTAGTTTTGAGAACCACAGGATTTTTCATATTATTCAGGAGAATAAATTTGGACGAGTTGACCAATTGGTCTGATGTCGTCGTCCTCAGACAAGGGGATATCATCATAGTCGTGATTAAGGGATTCGAGATAGGTTCCCTTATTTTTTTTGACAAAATTTTCGCCGTTGACCGAAAAAATTCCTACAGTGTTGAGCTCGACTTGGTGAGAGAGACGGATAAAGAGATAGTCACCGTTGGCAATGTAGGGCGCCATTGAATCTCCGACCACCTCAGCAATAGCATCGTACTCCTGTGGAGTAGGAATAGTATCAGCAGAAAAAGTGACTAGGTTATCAAAGTCGCTGTCCTGCCAATAACCGCTACCAGCAGACACCTTGCCTTGGACAGGAAGTTGGACGGTCTCTAAGTAGTCAGACAGCTTGACAACCTCGCCTGACGGTGCATCTGAATCTGCCATGGTAGCTACCTGCTCAAAGCCAAAGTGAATCCATTTATCACGGTAGTCACCTACCAATATTTGGTCTAGTTCTTGCACCTGATTTGACATTTTGTAATGGAATTGGGCAAATTGTCCAGGTGTCAGGGTCAGGGCAATATCCTGGTCCTGGTCCAATTGGGCAATCAGTTCATGCACTGGGATGCCCATCCCAATCGCAATCTTTTCCAGAGTTTCCATGGTTGGTAGAAGGGGCTTCTTAGTCTTTGGATGCTGATTTTTTTCCAGCATAGAAATGTAACCCTTTGTTAGGCCGGATTTTTCCGCAAATTTATCCATTGATAGTTTTTCGTTTGTCCGGTATTTTTTTAAAATGTCACCTAGAATCATGGCTTTCCTCCTTGATTGTTTAACTTATTTTACCATATCTTGAAAAAAATATCAAATTCTATGTTTAACACGTTTGACAAATTTCAAAAATGATGGTAAGATAATGAAAACAGAAGGATTGGAGGATAGACAAATGGAAGTTCGGAGGACTGAGATTCAGTGGGAAACCTTGTATCGGGAGTGGGAGAATTATGCTGGGCATTTTGGACTAGATACGGGTGATGTGTGTGTTGACAGCTTGTCTGAGGGTACAGCTGGTCTCATGACCATGCGCTTGCTGGCTAAATACCAGGGGAATCCAGAGGTGAGGGCTGCGATTTGGTTGGCTTCTTTTTGCCGAGATGTAATGCAGGATTATTCCTATTTGTTAAATAGCAGAGCCTATCAGTTAGTCAATCAGATATATTTTCTTGCCTTTGATTTATTCAAAGAGGATGGGCTTGCCTGGAGCAGTCATCTGAGTCGCTTGCAGCCAAAATTATTTATATCTTATCGGATATTAGAAGGGCTTGATTTGACAAACTACCAGTCTATTGTGGAGTTGGCCATGTTGCAGGCCAGTTTAACCAATCAATTTTACAATCGTTCCCTGTTGAGTCGTGTATAAGGAGAAATCAAATGAAACATCAGACTGAGTACCAGTGGGTATTGAAAAGCATGGTTGAGTATGAGAGGCGCTATGGTATTACTATCTTGCAGGAGCTGTGGTCTATGGGAGTTCGAGATGGTGAGGAAGTCAGTCGTTTGGTAGATGGTGTCATGGAAGCAACTCGAACTAAGGAAATGGTTTTGGATGTATCAGCCCTGGTCGGGCAATTTCGCTTGCAGATTGAACGGATGCGCTATCTTTATCAGACCAATCTTGGGCAGGAGGAAAGATTGGCAAGCTAGTTGGATATAAAAAGCACCTGAGAGTGCGTCCTCAAGTGCCTTGTAGGTGAATCCTATTCTGCCAGGAATCTATTTTCTTTTCTGTCAAATTTGTGCCCGCAGTACCGACAGTAGTAGTAGGTTCGGTCAGCTTCGTAGAGGGTAGCAAACCAAGCTCCTCGACTACCATTCAATAGGTGGCCCATCTTAGCTGCAGTTCGAGAGTAGCGCTTTCTAGCCGGCTTGTAGGCTTGAATAGATGTGGACGAACATTCTGGACATCGGCTGGGCAGGTGGTGCTTATCATCTTCTGTCGTCGGGTGGAGCCTCCTGTATATACTGTAGGCAATGATTAGGGTAATAAGTCCAATTGGACCAATGTATTCTAGGAGATTTTTCATGTATCTGTAAATGTCTTTCTAGAATTAGATTTGGCTGGGTGGTCATTCTAAGTGCGCAACTGACTTAAATATTGGTCATACTTTTCTAGAGGCACTACACCTAAGAGGCAGAGTGTTCCAATTAAGATTCCACGAAGCAGTTGCTACTGGTTGCCTTTGGACAGCCAAACAGTGACCAATGCAGCTAACAATAGCAGAAGAAGGGAGAGGAGTTTTCGCCAAGGTTTTAGTTGAAAGAATGTTGGAGATTGAGGAGTATCTTTCTTAGAGAAACGGCCACTGTAACCAATTAAGATTCCTAAACTCATTGAAATGGAAATATACAATGAGTAGGGCATTAAGTAGATGGCTATGAAACTGTGCACTAGAAAAAGGAATAGGAGCTGACTCCAAATAGGTATGGTCAGCAATAATTTTTTCATAGTTACCCGTCCTTCCATAATGATTGACCATCACATTTTGTGTAGAAATATGTCATAGTTTTATATGATAGTGACATTGTTTAAGAGGGTTCAAGTATAAACAAGGCTGATAGGTTATCCAGTCTTGAAATTGACTATATCATTCTCCAGAATTATTAGTTATTTGCCTTTTTGTAGGCATGAAAATGTGGGTTTCACTAAGATAAGTATAGCAAAAAAATGCTTGTTTTTCAAGGTAAATCTGGTCGAATCTCCTTTGAGGATTTAGTATAAAACCATAAGAAATTGTTATAGGATTATATGTCGTTTACCAGACATTTTTTTAGATTTATGTTAATATAGATTTGGAAGAGGATGTTATGCAAAGATGATATTCTTTTGCAAAATATAGAAAGGGGGCAAAATATGAGCAATCGTAAAGAACAAGAGGAACTCAAGTACCTCGAATCTAAGAAAGTTCTATTAGAGGCCCAGCTAGAGAACCTTCGTGACCGTAAAGGTCAGGTGGGTAAAGAAATTTCTCTGGTCTCTTCCAAACTTAATTCAGTCAATCAGAGGATCCAGGCATTGAAAGGCCGAAGCGATTTGATTGTTTCGGAACATGCAATGCTGCGTTATTTGGAGCGAGTTGAGCAGCTTGATGTTGCTATCTTGAATCGAATAATAGCTGAAGACGAGGAATTACAGAGCGTTGTAAAAACCCTTGGAAATGGGATTTTCCCAGTCAAGGGTAGGGGATTTAAACTTGTCATAAAAGACAACGTAGTTGAAACAATTACCCTTGATGATTAGTTGACTGAAATAGGTATTACCCGATAATCCATGATTATTGGGTATTTTTCTTGCTTCTTAGAATGATATAGTCTATAACTATAGCCTTGGATTAAAAATTTCTATTGGTCAAGCCTGTGAAAATAGAGTACAATGTTCAAAAAGAACAAAGGAGATCCCTTATGACTAGAGAATTTTCGTTTGAGACCTTGCAATTGCATGCGGGACAGGAAGTAGATGCGGCTTCAAAATCTCGTGCTGTACCAATCTATCAAACAACCTCTTATGTATTTGATGATGCCCAGGAGGCGGAAGACTTATTTGCTCTTCGCAAATTGGGAAATATCTATACTCGAATTACTAACCCTACAGTAGCAACCTTTGAGAATCGGATTGCAGCGCTAGAAGGTGGTGTTGGAGCTCTGGCTACTTCATCTGGTATGGCGGCTATCACCTATACTATATTAGCTTTGGCTCATGCTGGTGATCATATCGTAGCAGCAACAACTCTCTATGGTGGTACCTTTAATCTTTTCAAAGAAACTTTGCCACGCTATGGAATCACAACCACCTTTGTTGATATTGATGACTTCGAGGCAGTAGAAGCAGCGATTCAAGATAACACCAAACTAGTTTTTATTGAGACCTTGGGTAATCCGGTTATCAATGTTCCTGACCTTGAAAAATTGGCGGACATTGCACATAGAAATCAGATTCCATTGGTATCGGATAATACGTTTGCAACGCCTTATCTCATCAATGTCTTCTCACATGGTGTAGATATTGCAGTACATTCAGCGACTAAATTTATCGGTGGACATGGTACAACAATTGGTGGTGTCATTGTTGACTCTGGTAAATTTGACTGGGCAGCATCTGGGAAGTTCCCGCAATTTGTTGAGGAAGATCCTAGCTATCACAATATCAGCTATACCCGTGATTTGGGTGCAGCAGCCTTCATTGTGGCGGTTCGTGTTCAATTGCTCCGTGACACGGGTGCAGCCCTAGCTCCATTCAACGCCTTCTTGTTGTTGCAAGGGTTAGAAACTCTTTCTCTTCGCGTTGAGCGTCATGTGTCCAATGCAGAAAAAGTCGTTGATTTCTTGCTCAATCATCCTAAGGTAGAATCCGTCAATTATCCTTCGCTGGACAATAGCCCTTACAAGGCACTGGCGGATAAGTATTTGCCAAAAGGAGTGGGGTCCATCTTCTCCTTCCAGGTAAAAGGCGGAGCCGAAGAAGCGCGTAAAGTCATTGATAGTTTGGAAATCTTCTCTAATTTGGCCAACGTTGCTGATGCTAAATCTTTGGTGGTCCACCCAGCTACTACCACACATGCTCAATTGCCAGAAGAAGCTCAGCTCGCAGCAGGTGTTACGCCAAATCAAATCCGTCTTTCAATTGGTCTCGAGAATGTAAACGACTTGATTGAAGACTTGAAGATAGCCCTAGACAGCTTATCATAAAATAGAATCGACTTGGACAATGGTTCAAGTCTTTTTTCGTAGCAAAATTCTGCCAAAATGCTTTTTTTTTTTGCTAGAATGAAGATAAGTAAATAATGTTAGGAGTGATCTCGTGGAACAATTTGATTTGTTGGTTATCGGATTTGGTAAGGCAGGTAAGACCCTGGCTGGGAAGATGGCCTCACTTGGTAAAAAGGTAGCTCTTGTCGAGGAAATTCTGCTATGTTTGGCGGCACCTGTATCAATATCGGTTGTAATCCAATCAAAACCCTCTTGGTAGTAGCAGATAAAAACTGGACTTTTGAGCAGGTTATGGAGCAAAAAGAAGCTGTAACAACTCGCTTGAGGAACAAAAACGAGGCAGTATTGAAAGGCAGCGGTGCCAATCTTTATCAAGGTCACGCACGCTTTGTGACTGACAAGGTTGTGGAGGAAGTTGCTGGAGAAGAAAGCCTTTAGTTAACTGCGGAAACCATTATCATTAACACAGGTGCTAAGTTGCGCATACTTCCAATTCCTGGCTTGTTGGATACGTCAAATGTCTATGACAGCACAGGCATTCAGAACTTGGAGGTTTGTTCTGGCAAGTAGGCAATTATTGGCGTTGGTCTGTTCTAAACTGATGAAATAGAAAAAATCCGCTCGGCTGGGCGGATTTTTTTCTGTTACTCTGTTAGCTGATCAACTGTTCGATAGGCAAGAAGTCCCAGCAAGACACTAGCCATTGGGAGTAGGGTTGTCAATATACCAGTGTGTAATGGGGAGTTGAAGAAGAAGTGCAGACTGATACTTGCCGCAATCCAAAATAGACCTTGAATTCTTGACACGGCTTTTTGTTTGGTAAAAAGTGTCACTATACCAATAGCAAAGAGCATGGTAAATACCCAGTGGGTCCAACCAGCCTGTCCAACACGACCGATAATGGTCTCAAACCCATCTAGTTTACCAATAAATATATCACGAAAAGTGAACATGATATCTTCAATGATTTGGAAACTAAGACCAGCGATGATACCACTGACCAAGGCATGTTTGAGAGTCATTTTTCTTGCAATGAGTAAAACTAAGACAACAACCAGAGCCTTGCCAAATTCTTCTGCAAACGGGGCTGAAACAGCAGCCCCCCAGTCATAACGAAAATCATCGCTGACCTTGACAATCTCAAGCAAAAAGTAGCCAATAGCTGTGTGTCCATAGTCTGAAAAAGCTACTCCGGCAGTCAGGCCCAAAATCCAACTTAAATGACTGACTTTTTTGGAAATAGCATAGCGTTTTTCCAAGTAACGGATGAGGACCAGTAAGGGAAGGAGGTAGAGGACTACCAGTGAAATGGTCAGTAGAAAGAGAGGATATTTTTCTTCCATGCCATTCGGCTTGGCCAGTTCATCAAAAATTATTTTGCAACCACTGACAAAACCAAAGCTGGCAAGAACAAGGGCAAATTGACTTTTAGAGGTATTCCATAGGTGTTTCATAAGATTCCTTTCGTATGCTTAGTAAAGAAGATAAGACAAGACTGTCAGACCGATGACATCAGCCAGACTATGAGCTAAAAAGAAGGGGAGTAGATTGCGGGGCTGGAGTTTTTGATAGAGAAAATGAAAGAGAAGCCCCACAATCAAGCCAAGACCAATTCCAGCTACCAAACCTTGATAGGTATGAAAACTAGACCGAACCAGGAGCGAGAAGGGAAGAAGCCACTTCCTATTCTCTGGTTTAACCATAAAGCATAGCCCAAGAAAAAAGATTTCCTCGTAAAAGCCGTTGAGGAGAGAGTAGGCTAGTAGGGTGATATCTATATTTGGAAAAAGGCTGAACATGGAGGGCGTGACTGGACTGGTCAATTGGTAGGTCAGCAAGTGAAACAGGTCCATAGAAAGAGCCGCCAATCCGAAAATTACTAGAGCCTGTAAAGGAACCCAAGGTGTCCAGAATATTCGTTTTTTCAACTGAAAAATATCCACCTTCCGCCAGATAAGATAGGCCAGGGCTAAGCTGAGCCAAACTAACTGAATCAGCAAGGCCTTGATATTGTCAAGAGGTGTAAAGGTCAAATTCTCCGCCAGGCTGGTTTGTTGAGTGAAAAGACCGATACACTGTAAGGTTGAGTTGATGATTCCCTCACCGAATAAAATCACAGCCACAACTAGCAAATCCACTGGCGAAATATACTTCTTCTTTTCTTTTAACATAAGCATCCTTTCTAGTTTCTATCCCCAGTTTAGCAAATCCAACTATTCTCATCCTATCCGTCATCTGTTTTTTATCTGTTTTTTGCAACGATTGTCAAAAATCAGTTGAGCCCTCGGACAAATAAGCCTATAATGGAGAGAGAAGAGAAAGAAAAGGGAGCGACTATGGCACGCATTTTGGTACTGGAAGACGACCCTGTTATCAACCAGGTTGTCTGTGAGTTTTTGAAGGAAGAAGGGCACGAAGTCCTGAGTTTTGTCAATGGCAGAGCAGCTTATCAAGCTAGTCAGGAAAGCCGGTTTGACCTCCTTATTCTAGACATCATGGTTCCTGATATGACCGGCTTGGAAGTCTTACAGGAAGTTCGGAAAACCTCCGATATGCCTGTGCTCATGCTGACAGCCTTGGAGGACGAGTGCACCCAGCTCCTGTCTTTTAATCAGCAGATCAGTGATTATGTCACCAAACCCTTTTCTCCTCTTATCCTGATGAAGCGGGTTGAGAATATTCTCCGTCAGGAATGTCAGACAGATCAACTGGTGGTGAGGAACATCAGCCTATCTGAAAAAACAGGTATGGTTTATGACCAGGGCAAGCTGGTTTCCTTGACCCAGAAGGAGTATGGCATTCTACACTATCTGATCAAGCACAAGGGCCAGATTGTCAGTCGAGACGGCCTGATGTTGGATATCTGGGGCTATACAGAATTGGATACTCGCGTTCTTGACAACCACATCAAAAATCTGAGAAAGAAATTACCAGACCTTCCCCTAAAAACGGTCATTGGCCGTGGTTATCAGTTGGAGACCTAAGATGAAACTAGCCAAAAAACAATTCCTCATCGTAACTCTAATGGTCAGCCTGACCTCACTTATCTTGCTTGGTCTACTCTACTATGCCATGCCTATTTATTACAATCAAGCTAAGAAAGACCAGCTCAGACAGGAATATAACCAAGTTCTTATTTCCCTAGAAGGTCAGGACCAGGAAAGGATTCTCGCCAGTTTGACCGCCTACGACCAAGATTCCCCCGACCTACTTTTGACCCTCTATTCTGCCGATCAGGAGATTATCTATCCTTCGCAGGAAGAGAGCAGTCAGGAGAGGGGAAGCAGTTATCTGGAGCAAGGCCAGTACGATGAGATTGGCTCTTGGTCGGCTCTTGTCACTACAAAAGAAGGCAAGGAGTTGGTTCTCACAGCCGAATATGGTTTCCATACCCTATCAGGAGTCAGTCAAACTCTCTTGACCTTCTATCCCTTTGTGCTCCTCTTGATTATTGCCCTAGCCGTGACCTCAGCCTTTATTTATAGCCGCTTCTCAACTCGTAGGATTACCCACCTCTCTGCGACGACACGGCAAATGCAGAGCTTACAAGCAGGTCTGGCCTGTCAAGTGATGGGTCGTGATGAGATTGCTACTTTGGCCCAGGACATCAACCATCTTTATGGAAAATTGCAGAGCAGCATAGAAGAGTTGCGAGAAGAAAACGAGCGTAGCCTGGTGCGTGAGAAGGAGAAATCTGACTTTCTCCGTATGACCTCACATGAACTCAAAACGCCCATTGCCAGCATGACCGGTCTGGTCGAGGGGATGCTTTATAATGTCGGGGATTTCAAGGACCATCAGACCTACCTAGCCAAGTGTCGTGATATCCTAGCTGAGCAAGCAGCCCTCGTTCAGTCTATCCTAGAAGCTACCACAGTGGATATGGCTATAAAAAACAAGGGAGAAGAAATAGCCCTTCATAGCCTGCTTGAAGAAATCCTACCTTCCTATGTTGACTGGGCATTGTTAGAAGGCTATCAGTTTCAAACAGATTTGGAAGACGTTTTTGTCCAAGGTAATCCAATTTATCTGACTAAGGCCTTTAAAAATATCTTGGACAACGCCTTTCGTTATGCCAGCCATCAAGCAACTATCAAACTCAAACTCCAGGCTAACCAGCTTTTAATAGATAATCAGGTTTCTCATTTCCTCAGCCAGGAAGAACTTGACCAAGTCTTCCAGCCCTTCTACCGACCAGATTACAGTCGTAGCAAGGAGGACGGAGGGACAGGTATTGGACTCTACCTGGTCAAGCAGATTTTGGACAGTCACCAGTTTTCCTATGAATTTTTTCCGCTTGATCATCATACCATGCGGTTTGTTATTCGGTTTTAAGACATGAAATCCCTTATTTTCAAGGGATTTTTGTTATCCGTAGCAGAATTGTGCTAAAAATTTTCTTTTTTGATAGACTAGGGTTGAAAATAGCAAAAGGAGTATTTTATGGAACAGTATGATTTGTTAGTAATTGGTTTTGGTAAGGCAGGTAAGACCTTGGCAGGAAAGCTTTCTTCGGTAGGTAAAAAAGTTGCCTTGGTGGAGGAAAATCCTGCTATGTTTGGCGGGACCTGTATCAATATCGGATGTATTCCAACCAAGACCCTCTTGGTTGCAGCAGATAAGAACTGGACTTTTGAGCAGGTGATGGAGCAAAAGGAAACTGTGACCACTCGCTTGCGGAACAAAAATGAAGCGGTCTTGAAAGGCAGTGGAGCCCATCTCTATCAAGGTCACGCGCGTTTTGTGGCTGACAAGGTTGTGGAGGTAGTTGCTGGAGAAGAAAGCCTTCAGTTAACTGCTGAAACTGTTATCATTAACACAGGTGCCAAGTCACGTGTTCTTCCAATTCCAGGTTTGTTGGATACACCACACGTTTATGATAGTACAGGCATTCAGAACTTGGGAACTCGTCCTGACAGGTTGGCTATTATTGGCGGAGGTAACATTGGACTGGAATTTGCTGGGCTTTACAGCAAACTCGGTAGTCAGGTGACGGTATATGAAGCTGGCTCTGCTATTTTACCAAGAGAAGAGGAAGTAGTCGCTCAGCTAGCCAAGGAGTATATGGAAGAAGCTGGCGTGTCCTTCGAGCTTGGAGCTAACATCGAGCAAGTAGCAGCTGCGGGCGAGCAAGTGGCTGTGACTGTCAATGGTGAAACAGCTAACTTTGATGCTGTCCTCTATGCGACAGGTCGTGTGCCAAACACCGCAGACTTGGGCTTGGAAAATACGGCCATTGAGCTTTTGGAAAATGGTGCTGTTAAGGTGGATGACTACTGCGAAACCACTGTTCCAGGTGTCTATGCTGTTGGAGATGTCAATGGTGGTCTACAATTCACTTACACATCCCTAGACGACTTCCGTATCGTCTTCGGAAAGTTGACTGGGACTGGAACTTACAGCTTGAGCCAACGTAAGTCTATTCCAACCAGCGTCTTTATCACGCCTGTGCTGTCTCGTGTTGGTCTGACCGAGAAGGAGGCCAAAGAAGTAGGCTACGACTACATTGCCAATGAATTGCCTGTTGCCAATATGCCTCGTGCCCATGTCAATAACGACCTCAAAGGTATCTTCAAGGTTATCGTGGATAAGGAAAGTAAGCTTGTTCTGGGGGCGACTCTCTTTGGTCGCAACTCAGAGGAGCTGATTAACTTGATTGCTATGGCGATTGACAATAATATTCCTTATACCTACTTCAAAACACAAATCTTCACTCACCCGACTATGGCTGAGAATTTGAATGATGTCTTTAATTTTTAATAGAGTACTGACCGTCCGACAGGGCGGTTTTTTGTCGGTAAGCACTTGCAAATATGGTATAATGAATGGTAAGAATAGACTAGGAGAGCATGTATGATAAGAAAGGAACACAATGAGTTTACGAGGGTGCAAATACCTGCTGCTTTACATTTGACCAGACTCGGTTATGACTATCTTTCGGCTACTAGTAAAGAAATTAAAGAACGAGATCCGGATACAAATATCTTACTATCCATTTTTAAACAACAGTTCCTTAAATTGAACAATTATGCAAGTGAAGCTGATTTTGAACAAGAATTTGAAAATATTCGCCTGGAATTAGAACAAGATGATTTAGGACGAAGTTTCTTCAAACGTATTCATGCTGATTCTGGCTATACCTATATCAATTGGAAGAATCTTGAGGCAAATACATTTCATATAGCTTTGGAAGTCACTTGTCAAAATGGTGAGGACGAGTTCCGACCAGATATTACGATATTTATAAATGGTTTGCCACTTAGTTATATAGAAGTCAAACAACCAAATGCCATTCGAGATGGGAAGACAGGTATTCAGTCTGAAAAGGATCGGACCAAGTTTCGATTTGAAAATAAAAAGTTCAGACGGTTTAATAACATCACACAGTTGATTGCTTTTTCAGACAATCTTCCCTATGATGATAGCCAAGGACAACAGTTGCAAGGTTCTTATTACTGCACCAATGCTTCATCTGGTACCAAATTTAACTCATTCAAGGAAGAAGAACCAGAGCAATTAGTTCTATCTCCATTGGAAGAAAAAATGATTGATTTAGTTCTTACAGATGTTAATCGTTTTGCCCTCAAGTCGCAAGTTGAATTCCGAACCAACTTGGATCCTGCAAGTCCTTGCAATTCCTTTTTATCTTCCCTTTATCAGAAAGAACGGCTCTTTTTCATGCTCCGATATGGTCTAGTCTATGTGGAAGAACGAGATGAGCATGACCAGATTCAACTACAAAAACACGCCATGCGTTATCCTCAATATTTTGCGACCAAGGCAATTGAAAGAGGCTTGAAAAATGGTTTGAAGAAAGGTGTCATTTGGCATACACAAGGCTCCGGTAAAACAGCTCTTGCTTTCTTCAATATCCGCTATTTGCGTGACTATTATGCTGATAAGGGTATGGTACCAAGTTTTTATTTTGTGGTAGATAGGTTGGATTTGGCTGATCAGGCCTTTAAAGAATTTAGCAAGCGTGGCCTAACAGTTAATCGAATAAACAAGCCCAGTGAGTTAAATCAAGTACCAGCCAAGTGTCATGTTTCGGTGGTTAATATTCAAAAATTTAAGGATACATCCGACTTGACGGACCATTCTGGTTATAACTTAAATCGGCAGAATATCTATTTTATCGATGAAGCCCATCGTTCCTACAATGAAAAAGGGTCCTATCTACCAAATCTGTATAATGCTGATAAGCAAGCTATCAAGATTGCGCTGACAGGTACTCCATTGATTGCTCCGAAAGCAGATGGTAAATCCAAGGAAACGGCTATAACCACTCGTGATATTTTTGGAGACTATATCCATAAATACTACTATAATCAATCCATTGCGGATGGTTTTACGCTGAGACTAATACGTGAGGATATCGAAACATCCTATAAAGAGAACCTGAAAGCCATACATGAAGAGATTCAAAAAGGTTCGATTGATAAAAAAGAAATTTTTGCTCATCCTCGTTATGTCAGTCCTATGTTGGATTTCATTTTAGAAGATTTTACAAGAGCTCGAAATATACTGTTTGATGATCAATCCATTGGAGGAATGATTGTTTGTGATTCTTCCGAACAAGCTCGGGAATTGCACAAGCAATTAGAAGAACGGCGACTAGCAGGTCATACGAGTTTCACCTCTACCTTGATTTTGCATGATGCAGGAGATAAGGATTATAAGAAAGAAGAAGTAGAAAAGTTTAAGAAAGGTCAAACTGACTTTGTTATCGTCTACTCTATGCTCTTGACAGGTTTTGATGCGCCACGTTTGAAACGACTCTATCTTGGACGGAAAATCAAGGCTCATAACCTCTTGCAGACCCTGACCCGTGTCAACCGTCCATACAAGGACTATACATTTGGCTATGTCATCGATTTTGCGGATATTTCTAAAGAATTCGACAAGACCAATAAAGCCTACTTGGAAGAACTCAATCGCGAATACCAATCAGCTTTAACTGATGAGGATGGGGAAAATCCGTTTGGAGCTATATTTGTCACACCAGAAGAAGTCAAAGACCAGTTAGAAAAATCGCAAGGGGTTTTGATGAACTATCCAACAGATAACTTGGAATATTTTGAAAAAGCAATTGACCAAGTGAAGGATAGGAAGGAATTAATCCAACTGAGGAAGTCGCTTGAGACCATTCGGCAGTACTACAACATGGCGCGCCTCCATGGCTATCACGAAGTCATCGAGCAGGTCAATATGGGAGAAATAGCCAGCCTATTAAATATGTTATCTCGCCGACTATTGACCCTGAGTTTGATTGACAAACCAGATAGTTTTTCTAGCCAACAACTCTTAAATCTTGCCATGTCTGAAACTAGCTTTAGCTTTACAAAGATCAAAGAAGAGGAGTTGCGCCTTGCGGCCAATGATCTTGATGACATCCGTCGTCGTGTGGCCAGTGGTATCAATCTACGTAGGGACGAGAAAGATCCAGAGTGGGTTAGCCTATTTGAAGAGTTCCAACGAGTTCTAAACAAACACATGACACAGGAAGTTGAAGGATATAGCTTGGAACGTATCAAGGAGACCAAACAGGCCTACCAAAGCTTGTTCGATTCTGTAGAGGATTACAAATCACGGATGAATCGTTTGGCTATGAACTTTGGCGGAGATAGCATGTCAGCCCGTACTTTTAAACGAGTTACCCAATCCACAGTAGTGAGTGATTATCCAGCAATTTATCAAATATTAAAAGGTGCCAAGCCTTTGATTGACTATCAAATCGGACTCAACCAAGGAATCCTTGACAACGAAGCCTATTTGGAAGGGGAGATCAAGCGCCTAGCCCGTGAAGAAATGAAGAAAACAGAAGTAGGGAAGCAACTCAAACGAGTCGATTATGATAAGTTGATTCGTTCCCTGATGGAAGTCTATGAAGGAGAATACTAACCAAATGGAAGACAATTATATCGTACAGGTACAAAGCCAAGTAAAAGGCTTGGTAGATGAACTCAATGCAGTATTAACCAATGCAGGATTATGGGGTGAAGCAGGAGGGTATAAACTCTTGACCCAGTCCTTCCTATATAAGTTTTTAAATGATAAGTTTCTCTACGAAGCCTTAGTCGTTGACAATAACTATGATTATCAAGGTCTTTTGGACCTTTCTGAAGAGGATTATGACTGGTTTTTAGACGATATTGGGACTAAAACTGCTCATCTAAAACCTGAACAATTGATTGAAAGCTTACACCGTCAACAGAACCAAGCAGATTTTTCTGAGATTTTTGAACAAACGCTCAATCAGATTGCCATTGACAACAATGCTATTTTCTCAGTTCATACGGATGGTGGAACAGATATTCGCCTCTTTGATCAACGCTTGATTACGGATACCATTTCTGATGCCAGCAAGCGAAATGAAGTGGCGGCTTCTATTATCAATCTCTTGGCGCGTGTTAAATTTGACCAGCAGATCTTTTCACAGGGCTTTGACTTCTTCTCTACCTTGTTTGAGTACATAATTAAGGACTACAACAAGGATAGTGGAAAGTATGCGGAATACTACACACCTCACTCTGTTGCCAAAATCATCGCGGCCATTTTGGTGGGAAATGACCAACCAAGTAACGTCAAAATCTACGATCCTTCTGCAGGTTCAGGTACCCTTTTGATGAACTTGGCCAGCCAGATTGGTACGGACCGTACCAGCGTTTACAGTCAGGATATTTCTCAAAAATCCTCCAATCTCTTGCGTCTCAACTTGATTCTCAATGGCTTGCAGCATTCCATTCACAATATTGTACAGGGAAATACTATCCTCAACAATCGTCATGTGGAGAAGATGGACTATATCGTGTCCAATCCTCCTTTCAAACTGGACTTTTCGGAATGGCGGGACCAGGTAGAAAGCCTACCAAATAGCAGTGAGCGATTTTTTGCCGGTGTGCCGAAGATTCCCAACAAGAAGAAAGAGAGTATGGCTATTTACCAACTCTTTATCCAGCATATTATCTATAGTCTTAAAGAAGATGGGCAGGCAGCTATTGTCTTGCCGACGGGCTTTATCACTGCCCAGTCAGGTATTGACAAGAAAATCCGTCAGCACCTGGTCGATGAGAAGATGCTAGCAGGAGTTGTGTCCATGCCGTCCAATATCTTTGCGACCACAGGAACCAATGTCTCTATCCTCTTTATTGATAAGAAGAATAAGGACGATGTGGTCTTGATTGATGCTTCTAATCTGGGAACCAAGGTCAAGGAAGGCAAGAACCAAAAGACTGTCCTTAGCACTGATGAAGAAAGCCAAATCATTGAGACCTTTATTAACAAAGAAGTTGTCGAAGACTTTTCTGTCAAGGTCAGCTATGAGGAGATTAAGGACAAAAACTACTCCCTCAGTGCAGGTCAGTACTTTGACATCAAGATTGACTACGTTGATATTAGCCCAGAAGAATTTGAAGAAAAAATGCAAGGCTACCAAGACCGCCTAGCCAATCTCTTTGCCCAAACACATGAATTGGAAAAGGAAATAGCGGAGCAGATGAGGAGGGTGAGGTATGAGTGAGGTTGTTAGTTTAGAATCATTATGTTCTGGAATTATTGATTGTCCACATAGTACTCCGAATTGGAAAGTAAGTGGAATACCAGTTATAAGAAATTATAATTTAGTTTCTGGTCGAATAGATAAGACTAATCTATCATATGTAACTGAGGAAGAGTTTTTATTACGTACAAAAAGAGCAATTCCTGAGTACGAGGATATAATAATTTCTAGAGAAGCACCAATGGGTGTTGTTGGTATTGTGCCTGAAAAATTTAAGTGTTGTTTGGGTCAGAGATTGGTACTATTAAAAGTTGATAAAGAGAAATGTTACCCGAAATTTTTATTATATTCTTTGATGTCTAATTTTGTTCAAAAACAGATTGAAAGAGTAAATTTAACAGGCTCAATAGTGAGTAACCTAAACATATCATCATTACAAGATTTACAAATTAATCTTGTAACTTATTCACAACAGGTTGATATTGCTAATTGTCTAGATTTACTAGACCAAAAAATCGCTATTAATAACCAAATCAACGAAGAGTTGGAGGCTATGGCCAAGACGCTTTATGACTATTGGTTTGTGCAGTTTGATTTCCCTGATGAAAATGGTAAGCCCTACAAGTCCTCTGGTGGTAAAATGGTTTATAATGACCAACTCAAACGAGAAATACCAGAAGGGTGGGGAGTGAAGCAGTTGGGGGAGTTGGCGGATTTGTATCAACCCCAAACACTTTCTGAAAAAGATTTAATTAGTAATGGTAGGTATTTTGTTTATGGTGCTAATGGAATAATTGGAAAATATAATAAATACAATCACGAAACTCCAATGTTAGCAATTGCTTGTCGTGGAAATTCATGTGGAGCCATTAATATTACTCAACCTTTTTCTTGGATAACAGGAAATGCAATGGTTGTGAAGCCAAAATTTGAATATATTTGTATTGATTATCTGAAATACTCATTGTTAAATGGAAACATTTATAAAACAATTTCTGGTTCTGCACAACCGCAAATTACAAGAACTAATCTATCACCGTTATTGTTATTACAAGCAGATGAAACAATATTGAGTGAGTATGCAGATAGAATTAATTCTATGTTTAGTTTAAGGATTAAAAATTTTCAACAAAACCAAGAACTGACCCAACTGCGTGATTGGCTCTTGCCAATGCTGATGAATGGGCAGGTTAAAGTTGAGTAGTCAGTATTCAAGTGACTTGCTAACATAGAAAAACTCCCCCTAATCAAAGGACTAGGGGGAATTTTTTCTATCTTGTCTCCAACTCTTTTCCTTGTGGTAGACTTGTCACGATGTTTATGGAAGCAGTATTTGTTCCTGTTTGATTTTTCTGTCGCGTTCTTTCTGAAAAATCTTGACGAATGTCATTTAAGACTTGCAGGATAATTTTCTCTGGTGCCGTTGGGTCATAGCTTATTTTATTAACCAAGTGACTATAAAGTAGGGTGTACAGATTGAAGGCTGTTTTACGGACTTCCAAGCTGTTAATCTTTTCGCGAGTGCTGGTGTCCTGACTTCTTTTCAGATAGAGACGATAAGTGCTTTCATGGCTTTCACGGAGATTGGCAACAGCTTCATCTAACATAAGTAGGCTAATATCTTCTGAGTAGGGTGGCTTCGCCAGTCGGGCTAGCAAAGAATCAATCAAAGCAGATGATTCTTGCATATTGGTAGACCTTGTATTTTTGTATAGTTTGATGAGCTCTTGTAGGCGGTGATAGGCTTGCAATCTCTCTGGTGTCCGAGTATTTTTAAAGAGTTTGAGTCCGCTGACAAAGGCAGAGTAGTCAGCCTTTCGATTTTTTAGAGCCTTGTTTAAGTCACTCGTCATGTCTGAGCCACGTTTTTGTTTGAGACTTTTTTTCAGTAAGGGCAAGGATTCTTCAAGCTGTTTGACTAAGTCCGTTACCATGGGGTCATTGGTGGCTGCACTATATTGTTTCAAGGTATCAACACTAGTGGTGATGAGTTGTGTAAATTCTGCTTGATTCAGATGTTGTGCATATAATGGAATTCGGATTTTCATTTGTGTACCTCACTATCTTTTTTTCTGGTCATCTTATCTATTCGTAAATAAGTAGAAAAAAATAGAATTATTTCAAAAAAAGTTTTTAAAACTTCTCAAAACAGCACAGTTACCTATAATAAAATTTTATTTTTAAGAAATTGCATTGAAACACAAAGATATAAATGCTTAAAAGTAACAATTCAGTTTGTTTTGCTTATTTAAAAATCGTTTTTACAATGAAATTATTGTTTTGATATGTTTTCAAATTGAAATGATATGATTTCAGTTTGTTTATTGAATACCTTGCACACATTTTTCTTTGTTTAGGCAATTCCATGGTACAATAAGGTATGGGCTTTTAAGTTCAATTATAGAATAGAAATTTAATATTGAATTTTAACAACCTTAATATAGAAAGGTCATCATGCAACCAAACTATACTTTAACTGAAAAAATGATTAGCCGAGTAGCAGAGATTTCTTCTTTGACGACTCGCCTTGTTTTAGAAAAGCGTGATCTGCATTTACGAAAGGAAAACCGTATTCGCTCTATTCAGTCATCATTGGCGATAGAAAATAATAGTTTAACTATTGAACAAGTAACAGCTATCATTGAAGGAAAACGTGTCTTAGGAAGGCCGAAAGAAATTCATGAAGTTCAAAATGCCTATGAAGCTTATGAATTTGCTTTTGGCTTAGATCCTTATGAAATCAATGATTTCTTGCGTGCTCATGCTGCATTAACTCAAGGATTAGTAAAACAATCAGGGAAATTCCGTACAACGGATGTAGGAGTCTATGATGGTGAGGGAAATGTAGTCCATGTTGGTGCCCGACCTCAATTCATTAAACTTCTTGTTGAAGACTTATTTGCTTGGGCAAGACGGAGTGATTTACACGCCTTGATTAAAAGCTGTATTGTCCATTATGAATTGGAAATTATTCATCCTTTTGAAGATGGAAATGGACGCATGGGGAGATTGTGGCAAAGTTTGTTACTTTACCAATGGGAGTCAATTTTTGAGTGGATTCCAATTGAAACAGTAATCTATAAATACCAACAGGATTACTATGATAGTTTAACAATCAGTAATACATCAGTTGATGCAACTGTTTTTATCGAGTTCATGCTTGATGCAATTTTTGAAACATTAGAAGAATATTCGCTCACTAATTCGCTCACTAATTCGCTCACTAATTCGCTCACTAATTCGCTCACTAATTCGCTCACTAATTCGCTCATTTTGAGTGAGCAGATTATGAGCGAAAAAGAGCAGGCTGTATTTGAAAAGGTTGCTCTTTTTTTACGTCAACATTCGACTATCTCTAGCAAAGATTTACAAGAGTTAATGGGATTCAGTCCAGCTACAGCTCGTCGATACTTGTCTCGATTCGAGGAATATGGATTTCTTCGATCCTCGGGCAGTACCAGGAAGAAGTATTATTCGCTGTCATAGACGGTCTCATAAACATTTTTCATGGTACAATAAGGTATCAACCATTGGAGGTTTTATATGAAATGGAATAAAAAACTAGCACTTAGTGCCGTCTTAGTCGCAAGCTTGTTTACTTTGTCAGCCTGTCAGTCGATTTCAAATTGGTGGAAAAATACCAAGGAAGAATGGATTGGTTTGGAAATGACAGTTCGGACATTTGATGAGAATTCTCAGTTAATCGATGAGATGTCTGGTAAGTCCCTATCGATTTCGCGGAATGAAGAATTCGATTCAGTGGATGCCGAAGGCTATTCCAATGCGGATTCGTCTGTTTTGAAGGTGACACTAGGTAATTATGAAATTGACCATGTTGGTTCTTCTTTGATTGCTGCCGAAGAGGGCCTGGAGGATTTATTTGCCAAGTATCAATCGACTGTAGATATTGCCAACTATGATCGTTCTATTCCCTTGGTTAATCGGATGGTTTCTAGCTTGAAAAATGATTTTACTGGTAAGGCTAAGGTTGTTTTAATTCGTTCGCAAAATGGAACACCATTAGCGACCTATGTTGGTGATAAGGTATCACTTTATGCTTCTGATGCGCCAAAAACATCTGAGCTCTTGATTGATGGTAAGCGTTTGATTATCTACCGTTGTGACTATACTATTTATGACAGAGAATTGTTGGAGAACTAGATGATAAACATTCGGTCAGCTCAGATAGAGGATGCTGCAGATTTGGTGGCTATCTACGCTCCTTATGTTGAAAATACAGCCATTACTTTTGAGACAGAAGTGCCTACGGTGTCAGACTTTGCTAGTCGGATTAAAAAGACCTTGGAGAAATTCCCCTATCTTGTCGCAGAAGAAGAAGGGCGGGTTGTGGGGTATGCTTACGCATCGACCTACTATGCTCGTGCTGCATATGATTGGACAGTTGAAATGTCTGTATATGTCAGTAATGAGGCACGTGGAAAAGGAATCGGAAGTCTTTTATATGATGCCATAGAAGAAGATTTGAAAGCGCGTGGCTTTAAGAACTTTTTAGCCTGTATTGCTCTTCCTAATCCAGCCTCGCTTGCTCTCCATGAGAAGAGACGGTATGAACAGGTAGCACATTTCAAAAATGTTGGTTATAAATTTGATACCTGGCATGATATTGTCTGGCTTCAAAAATCTCTTGTAGGTAAGCAAAATGAAGATTGACGAATTAGAAAAACGTTTGTTGGCTGTGGCAGATGCTAGTCAAGCTCAACCTATGAAAGCCTACATGAAAAATAACTTTGAATTCCTAGGTGTACGAACGCCTGACCGCCGAAAAGTTGCCAAGCAGTTTTTCAAAGATTTCAAGGCACAGGGAATTGACTGGGATTTTGTAGAGGCTTGTTGGGCTAGACCTTACCGTGAATTTCAATACATTGCCATTGATTACCTGGTCACCAAGAAAAAAGCCCTGGTTCTAGCTGATTTATCCCGCTTGAAAAAATTAGCCCAGACCAAGTCTTGGTGGGATAGTATTGACGGACTGGACAAGCTAGTGGGTAAGATTGTAATGGACAATCCAGAGGCCAAGCAGACCATTTTGGAATGGAGCCTTGATGATGATTTCTGGTTGAGGCGAATTGCCATTGACCACCAACTCTTGCAGAAAGAAAAGACAGATACAGAGTTGTTGGAACAAATCCTAATCAATAATCTCAATCAGATTGAATTTTTCATTAACAAGGCGATTGGCTGGAGTTTGCGAGATTATTCCAAGACCAATCCTGACTGGGTACGGGCTTTTCTAAAAAAGTACAGTTCCCAAATGGCAGGCTTATCCATTCGTGAAGCTAGTAAGTACATTTAGGAGGAATCTTGTCTAAAGTATATGAATTTGTAGCAACTATCCACCCTGTTCCAGATAAGGGCGGAGCCTATGTCATATTTCCCTATGATATACGAGAAGAGTTTGGCAAGGGGAGGGTAAAGGTACATGCCAGATTTGATGGTCATCCCTATGATGGCTCCATTGTCAATATGGGAATCAAGGATGAAACAGGTAATATCTGTTACATTATTGGCGTTCAAAAGGCTATTCGAGCGGCTATTGGAAAACAGGCTGGTGATAGTGTACAAGTAAGCATTCAAGAACGAATGGAGTAATCAGGCTTGCAAATCCTTGAGATTATGGTAGAATAGTTACATGCGATGAGCCGAGTAGTGACTTTGTCACAATCGACGCTAGGGAGGTCTTCATGTAGAACCTATATTCACAGCTCGGCACATGTATCTAAGGCTAGTTTCTTGCTACTCATCGTTAGCTTTTTTAGAAATACAGTCAGTATTCCTTCAAAAAACTGCCTTGTTTATCAAAAAACTATCTCTTACCTAAATGTACCTTACTTGTGAATATAGGTTCTTATTTGAGACGCAGGAGCGGACCTTGGTTAGATGCTGTGAACCTTCTAACCTCATCGGAAACGATGCCCTTGCCCACCCTTGAGGTGGGCTTTTTTTGGTATAATGGAAAAAGAACCTGTATTCACAGTTCGGCACTTTTATCTAAGGCTAGTTTTCTACTACTCATCGTTAGTTTTTTAGAAATACAGTCAGTATTCCTTCAAAAAACGGTCCTAATTATCAAAAAACTATCTTTTACCTAAATGTACCTTACTTGTGAGTCCAGATTATAAAGAACAGTTCATAGACGCCAGAATTGTGTGAGGAAACCATGAAGTTATATTATTCAGACATCAGCAATGATATTACCAAGAAGTTGACCGCTTTAGCACTGGAAGAGTCCCATCGGGTTCAACGGGTATTTTACATTGCGCCCAACTCCTTGTCCTTTGAAAAGGAAAAAAAAGTCCTATCCTACCTGCCGAGAAAGGCTAGTTTGTCAATCCTGGTGACCCGCTTTGCGCAAATGGCCCGTTATTTTATCTACCATGAAGAGAACAGCAAAAATGCGTTGGATGATTTGGGCTTGTCCATGATGGTCTATCGAGTTTTAGCACAGTTTGAAGATGGTGATTTGCAGGTCTATGGCCGCTTGAAGAAGGACCCGGTATTTATTGAGCAGGTGGTCAATCTTTACAAGGAATTGCAAACCTCCAACATGCCCCTTTCTGCCTTGGAAAATCTGGAGACTTCTGCCAAGAAGGCAGATATTATCAAGATTTTGTCAGCCTTGCAGGACGTTCTCATGGACGAGGATTATGAAAATGAGACCAAGTTGGCGCAATTCAGACGGAAAGTAGAGTCAGGTCAATTGGATGACCAGCTCAGCCAGGTGGTCCTGATTGTGGACGGTTTTACGCGTTTTTCAGCTGAAGAGGAAGCCCTAATTGCCAGCCTTCATGGGCGTGTAGCGGAAATACACATTGCCAGCTATGCCAGCAAAAAAGCCTACCAGGAAACTCATCTTGAGGGGAATGTTTTTCAAGCTAGTGTTGAATTTCTCCGTCACTTGGCTTTTAGCTACCAGACCAAGCCCATTTTCATGGACGGAGTTGATCAAGGCAAGTTGACAAGGGATGATGGCGATGTTCCGAGGCCATCCCTTGCAAAACTCTCCAAAAATATTGAAAGCCAGTTTGATTATTCCAAACCTGCCTATGAGCTGACTGAAGAGGATTTGTCAGCTATTGAAATTTGGGAGGCTACCAATCAAAAGGAGGAGGTCGAAGCGGTTGCTCGTTCCATTCGTAAAAGATTGTTTGAGGGGACTCGCTATAAGGATATCCTAGTCCTGCTAGGTGATGTGGATAGCTACCAACTTCAGATTGGCAAGATTTTTGATAAATATGAAATCCCCTACTATTTTGGTAGAGCTGAGGAAATGAGCCACCATCCGCTGGTGCATTTTGTGGAGTCCCTGGAGCGTCTAAAACGCTATAATTTTCGGGCGGAGGACCTGATTAACTTGCTGAAATCTGGTCTCTATGGCCAGTTGGAGCAGGGGCACCTGGACCGCTTCCACGCTTATATTACCTTTGCGGATCTCAAGGGCCAGGCTAAGTTTTCTCGTGATTTTACGGTCAATAGCAGAGCGAATTATGATTTGGAGGTTTTGAACCAGCTACGAGAGAACATTATGGCACCTCTGACACAGTTTTTCAAGGCTCGTCCGCAGTCAGGCCAATCCCTCCTAGAAAAATTCATGGAGTTTGCCCGTCGCATCAACTTGGCTGAAAATATGGCTGCCTTGTCAGAAGGTCTGAGCCAGCTGCAAATTGAAAAAGAGGAAGAGGTTTGGAAGGCTTTCTGCCATATTCTGGAAGTTTTTCAACACTTGTTTGCCAAGGAAACCCTGTCGGTCGAAGATTTCCTTTCCCTACTCAAGGCGGGTATGCAATCTAGTCATTACCGGACCGTGCCAGCTACGGTGGATGTAGTGTCTGTCAAGTCCTATGATTTGATTGAACCGCATACGGCCAAGTATGTCTATGCCCTGGGGTTGAGCCAGTCGAATTTCCCAAAAGTTGCCAAGAATACAGGTATTTTGACCGACGAGGAGAAGGCCAGGATGAATGAACGTTCGGACTCCCTAGCCCAGTTCCACATTCCTAGTCGGGAAAATGGCAAGAAAAACCATGCTACCTTTATGTCCTTGCTGCATTCGGCGACTGAGCATCTGGTCTTATCAGCTCCGCAATTGTACAATGAAGGTCAGGAATTAGTCTCTCCTTATCTGAAGCTATTGACGGGCTTGGGTGTGAAATCCATTGAAAAAGGTCGGAGGAAGACCCTTCTGCCAACGGATGTCGGGCATTTTAATGGTCTCCTATCCCAAGTAATTAAGCTCAATCCTGAGGAATTGGCTACAGAAGAGGATACTGATATCAAGAACTTTTGGTCGGCGGCTGTCCGTTATCTTGATAAGAAGTTAAAGCAAAAGGGCGTTACCATTCCGACAATTTCCAGCCAATTGCGCAGTCAGAAGCTGGCCAAGAAAACTCTGGCAACCCTCTATCCAGTTGACCAGCCCTTGAGGTTGTCGGTGTCTAGTTTGACGGACTTCTACAAGAATGAATACCTCTTTTTCATTAAGCATGTCCTGCGTTTGCAGGAGCAGGATTCTATTCGACCGGATGCTCGTAGCCATGGGAATTTCCTCCATCGGATTTTTGAGCGCGTGACCATGGACCACAGCAGTGCCTTCTTCGATGAAAAGTTGGAGCAGGCCATTGCAGCAACCCGTCAGGAAAAGGATTTCCAGGCCCTATACGGTGAGAATGCCGATAGTCGTTATTCGGAGCAAATTTTGTTGGACGTAGCACGTGCAAGTTCCCTCGTTTTAAGAGGCGATAATCCTGTGCGAGTCTTGGCCAATGAAGCAGTGTTTGGTCAGAACGAGCAAGCCCATTTAGAACTAGAAGGTGGTCGTAAGCTACAAATTATCGGTAAGATTGACCGCCTGGATCAGCTGCTATCAGACCAGGCTTTGGGTGTGGTTGACTACAAGTCCAGTGCCAATAGCTTTAAGATTGACAGATTTTACAATGGCCTTAGTCCCCAGCTCATTACCTATCTGTCGGCCGTTAGTCAGATGAAGGTTGCTGGGCAGACAGATAAGGTATTTGGGGCCATGTATCTGCATTTGCTGGATCCCATTGTCAAATTAGCCGATACTAAGGGGCAGGACCAGGTACTTGCTGAAGCATACAAATCCTTGGTTTATAAGGGCTTGTTTATCGAAGAGGAGAGCAATCGTCTCAACCAGCTCTATCATAAGACCAAGGCCAGTCTGTATAGTCGCAAGAAATTAGGGCTTCTAATGGCCCATAATGAGAAATTGTACCGCCAGGCAGCCAGCCGCATTTTAGAGGGGGAATTTGCCATCAATCCCTATACAGAAGATGGACGTTCCGTTGCAGGTGACCAGCTCAAGGCCATTACCGGATTTGAAGCAGACCGGCATCTGAGCCAGGCTCGTGTCTTGGTCAAGGGTGGTAGGCGAGAAGACTGGTTAGAGCGAATGAAAGGAGGGAGCCAATTGTGAGCTTTCAAGCATTTTTAACCGAAGAAGAAATCAATGAGATTCAGGCCCAGGAATTGGCTTCCGAAAAAGACCAGAAGCGAACTCCAGAGCAGATTGAGGCCATTTACAGCCATGGGCAGAATATTTTGGTGTCCGCATCAGCGGGCTCAGGAAAAACCTTTGTCATGGTCGAGCGGATTTTGGACAAGCTCAAACGGGGTGTCCATATCGACCAGCTCTTTATATCCACCTTCACGGTCAAGGCGGCCGGTGAATTGAAGGAGCGGATTGAGAAAAGGCTCAACACGGAAATCAAAGAGACGGTGGATGAGGACATTCGCAGGCATTTGACGGCTCAATTGGCTGAATTGGGTAATGCGGATATCGGAACCATGGACTCTTTTACCCAGAAATTAGTCACGACCTATGGCTATGAGCTGGGCGTGGCGCCCAATTTTCGTATCATGACAGATAAGAATGAGCAGGATTTGCTGAAAAATGAAGTGTTCGGTGATCTCTTTGCAGATTATCTGTCTGGAAAAGATGGCAAGTCGTTTGAGCAATTGGTTCGGAATTTCTCCGGCAACCGCAAGGATAATAAGAATTTTCGGGAATTGGTCTACCAGATCTATGACTTTAGCCAGGCAACTAGCGCACCAGACAAGTGGCTGCGGCAAAATTTGCTCAAGGGCTATCAAGTTTATAAGGACTGGGAGAGCCTACCTAGCTCTAGCCTAACAGGTTTGCTGGCAGCCATGTTTCAGGCCGCTGATGACCTGCAGGACTTGACTGATTTGCCGGATTACAAGCAAAAAACAGCCAAGGGAGAGGATACGGCGGCCTACAAGAAGCACCAATTGATTTTCCAAAGTCTGCGCGAGTGGGCCCAGGAATTTGACAGGCATATGGATGCGGCCCGCCTGCCGGAATTGACTGGTAAATTAGTGGACATCCTCCCTTCGTCCAGCGATGTCACAGTGGCTGGGGTCAAGTACCCTGTCTTTAAGCAGCTCAAATCCCACTTGCAGAATCTCCAGTTTTTAGAGACAATTTTTGCCTACCAGCCCCAGGTCTTGCCACTTATGAGGATTTTGCAGGAATTTGTTTGCGATTTCTCTTATCAATATTTGCAGGCCAAGATGCAGGAAAATGCTTTTGAGTTTTCTGATATCAGCCATTTAGCCATCGGTATTTTAGAAAGCAATGCGCAGATTCGCCAGCATTTCCAAGAAAAGTACCATGAGGTCATGGTGGACGAGTATCAGGATAACAACCACACCCAGGAGCGGATGCTGGACCTCTTGTCAAATGGGCACAATCGCTTTATGGTGGGAGATATCAAGCAGTCCATCTACCGTTTCCGTCAGGCGGATCCTCAGATTTTCCAAGATAAGTTCGAGCTCTACCAGGCCAATCCAGAGGCTGGCAAACTGATCCTGCTCAAGGAAAATTTCCGTAGCCGGGTAGAGGTCATCGATGCGACCAATGCTATTTTCACGCGCCTCATGGACAAGGAAGTGGGGCAAATCAAGTATGATGAGACCCATAGCCTGGTTGCTGGTAGTGAGGAGCAAGGGAAACTAGAACTCATCCTGCCCAATAATGAGATGGAGTATTTGATTTACAATACGGATATATCTGACGAGGAGCAGGAGGAGCAATCTTTTACAGCTGGCGAGGTGGAGCTGGTGGCCAAGGAAATCATTCGCCTGCATAAGCAGGAAGGAGTAGCTTTTTCAAAGATTACGCTACTGGTGCCAAGTCGGACCCGCAACGATGCTATCTTGACCAGTTTTGAAAAGCATGGTATCCCCTTGGTAGCGGATGGTGGTATGGCTTCCTATCTCAAGTCGCTGGAGGTCATGGTCATGCTGGACACCCTGCGGACCATTAACCAGCCACTCAATGATTATGCCCTGGTAGCCCTGCTCAAATCCCCTATGTTCGCTTTTGATGAGGACCAGTTGGCTCGTCTGGCTCTCCAGTCAGAGACTGGATTTTTCTACGACAAGATTCAGCTGGCTCTATCGGGTCAATCGGAGAATGCAGACTTGATTGAGCAGGATTTACTGGAAAAAGTTCAGAAGTTTGATGCCGTCTTGTCAGACTGGAGAAAATTTGCCAAGCTTCATTCCATTCACGACCTGATTTGGAAGATTTTCAATGATCGCTTTTACTATGATTATGTGGGTGCTCTGCCCAATGGTCAGAAGCGGCAGGCCAATCTTTATGCCCTGGGCTTGCGGGCCAATCAGTTTGAAAAGACAGGATTTAAGGGCTTGTCACGCTTCATCAGCATGATTGATAAGGTCCTAGCCAGCGACAATGACCTGGCCGAGGTAGAAGTGGCTGTTCCCAAGGATGCTGTCCAGCTCATGACGGTCCATAAGTCCAAGGGCTTGGAGTTTCAGTATGTCTTTCTCATGAATATGGACAAGAAGTTCAATGCCATGGAAAGTCGGGCGCCTTATATTCTCAGTCGGGAAAATGGCCTGGGCATCCAGTTTATCGCAGATATGAAAGACCAGTTTGATACGCCGCTCCCGCATGTGCGCGTGCAAATGGACACCCTTCCCTATCAGATAAATGGCCAGGAGCTGAAAATTGCCAACCTATCGGAGCAAATGCGCTTGCTCTATGTAGCTATGACCCGTGCGGAGAAAAAGCTCTATCTAGTGGGCAAGGGCAGTCAGGAAAAATTAGCTACTCGCTACGATGGCAAGAGTCAAGATGGCGTTCTTGCAAGGGCCAGCAGAGAGAGCATGACCTCTTTCCAAGACTGGGTGCTAGCCATTGAGGCGGCCTTTCCAGACCAAGACCTGCATTTCAAGAAGCGCTTTATCCAAGACACTGATTTGGTATTTACTGATGAGGATAAGTTGGAAATGCCTGACAAGCAGACCAATCCTGGGGGCAAAGACCAGCGACAGTCTAAAGCTATTTCAGATACTATCAAGCAACTAAAAGGTGTCGAAGAGCTCAATCAGCGTTACAAGCCAGCTATTGATTTGCCGACCTTGCGAACGCCAAGTCAGATTAAAAAACTCTATGAGCCGGTCTTATCTGAAGAGGCCCTGGATGTGATTGAACCGAGACAGACAGAGCATTCCTTTAGCTTACCGAATTTCACTAAACACAAGCAGGTGACGGGTGCTGATATGGGGTCTGCCATCCATGAGCTCATGCAGGCTATTGATTTATCATGGCTGGTGACAGAGGATACGGTTAAAGAAGCTCTTGCCCGTGTGCAGGCTGATCAGGCTGTCAAGGACAGGATTGATACTCAGAAGATTTTGGACTTTTTTGATACAGATTTGGGACGGGAAATCTTGTCCAATACTGACAAGCTACACCGAGAGGCACCTTTTGCCAGTATCCAAAAAGATGCAACTTCTAAAGAGGAATTTGTCCTGCGTGGAATTATAGACGGCTACATCCTTTATGAGGACCATATCGTTCTGTTTGATTACAAGACCGATAAATACAAGCATCCGGAACAATTACGAGAACGTTACCGGCAACAAATGGCCCTCTACGCTGCCAGCTTGAGACAGGCCTATGCGATTGACCGAGTGGACTCATACTTAATTCTTTTGGGCGGAAATCAGATTGAGGTTTTGTCCCTCTGACACCTGTAAAATGGAGGTAATTTATGGAACGTACATTTTTCATTATTAAACCAGACGCTGTCCAGCATGGGCTGGTGGGGCAGATGATTTCCCGCATCGAGCACCGTGGCTTTACCATTTCTGATTTGAAAATGATGACGGCGAAGGAAGACTTGATTGCCGCCCACTATGACCATTTGACGGACAAACCATTTTTCCCGCAATTGGTGGACTATATGACCAGTGGACCGCTGATTGCTGGTATCGGGTTATTTGTGATATTATTGATGATGAATTGGTTGTACTTGTGGTGACTGTTGGCTATCGTCGTGATGTTTATTAAGTTTGACAGCAGCAAAAACTCTTCTGGGGTTTTTGCTTTTTTTATTCCACATTTTTCGGTAAAATAAGGAAAAGTAAAAAAGGAGTAAACACATGGGTTTGTTTTCAGGTTTGATGGGCAATGCCTCGCAGATGAATAATGACAAGGTAGAGCAAGAGTTGGCAGATATCCTTTTGGATGCGGAACAGGTAGAAATGGCCTTTAGTTTGGTTCGCGACCTAATTGTCTTTACCGAGTATCGCTTGATTCTGGTGGACAAACAAGGAATGTCAGGTAAGAAGGTTTCCTACAAGTCCATTCCCTATCGTTCGATTTCACGATTTACGGTTGAAACCTCCGGTCATTTTGACCTAGATGCGGAGTTGAAAATATGGATTTCTTCAGCAGCAGAGCCAGCAGAGACTCTGCAATTTAAGAGCGACAAGTCCGTCATTGCTATTCAAAAGGCCTTGGCGTCTGCTGTTTTAGGTAAATAGATAAATGTAGAAAGTGATTTTTGGGTCACTTTCTATTTTTTTATAAAAAATTTAACATTTTCCAGATTTTTTGAGAAATTTTGCGAATTGATAGGTGAAGGGATATTTGGTAATGGTCTGATTATGACAAATGTTACAAAAATATTTCGAAATATTACGTTTTTGTTTTTATTTTTACAAAACCTATGTTATAATAAAAATATATGTAAGTGAAAATAATTACAAAGGAGGATTAGAAAAATGAATAAACGTTGGTACACTAAGCAAGAGAATCGTTTCTCCATTCGCAAATATTCTGTTGGTGCAGCTTCTGTCTTGCTTGCAACCCTTTCTTTTATGTCTAGCCAAATTGCAGCTGCTGATGAGATTCAGTCAACGCCGCCTAGTGAAGAAAATCCAGTTCTTGTTAGTCCTCCGATTGTGACTAGAGAGATAGTTGAAACTATTTCGGAGACTACAAGTGCCAGCGTGGCTACAAGCAGCGTAGGGACACAGACGGAGGCTGCTGTGACTGAAGTTCCGACTGTTCAAGTACCAGTGCTTCCTAAGCAAGGGACTTATACATTTACTGAAAAGACTGGAATCAAAAATGAACCTGCCATCGCTAGCCAGGATCAATTTTATTATGATAAGGGGCAAAAGGTCATCTATGATAAGGTTATGACAGCGGATGATTATCAGTGGATTTCCTATGTTTCCTTCAGTGGTACTCGTCGTTACGCCCCTATCAATAAGCTAACAAAAACAGAACCAACGCCTACATTAGTTACTGATAAGCCTGTTGAAACTCCGGCAACCAACCAAACTCAAACCGCAGAGACTTCCCTCAAATTAGCTCCTCAAGGTAGCTACACCTTTACCGAGCGTGTAGGTGTCAAACGCGAAGCCAAAATGACCAGTCCAGATGTTGCTTTTTATGATAAGGGTATGAAGGTCAACTATGACAAGGTCATCACCGCTGACAGTCATCAGTGGTTGAGTTACATTTCCTTCAGCGGCGGTCGTTCTTATATTCCACTGGCTAAAGTTGCACCTGTAAGCACTCCAACCGTTAACAAACCTGTTGAAACTGCCACACCTGTATCAGAACTCCCTAAAGCTGGTACTTATCGTTTTACTCAAGATATGCCTATCCGCAATCAGCCTAAAATGAGTAGCCCAGCGGAATATTTTTATCAAAAAGGTGAGAAAGTCAATTACGATTCAACACTGGTAGCGGATGACCATAATTGGATTTCTTATGTTTCTTACAATGGAACTCGTCGTTACATTGCCATTTCAAAAGTCGCTACACCAGTCACTCCGGTGGTTCAAACTCCACCAACAACCCAAACTGAAACCGCAGAAGCGTTTCTCAAACTGGCTCCACAAGGTAGTTACACCTTTACCGAGCGTGCGGGTGTTAAACGTGAAGCCAAATTGTCTAGCCCAGATGTAGCTTTTTATGATAAGGGTATGAAGGTCAATTATGACAAGATTATCACCGCCGATAATCATCAGTGGTTGAGCTACATTTCCTTCAGCGGCGGTCGTTCTTATATTCCAGTGGCTAAGGTTGCACCTGTAACCACTCCAACCGTTCACAAACCTGTTGAAAGTCCAAAACCAGACAAACCAACTGTCACCCCAGTAACATCCCAAACTGAAACCTCAGAAGCGTCTCTCAAATTGGCAGCACAAGGTAGCTACACCTTTACCGAGCGTGTGGGTGTTAAACGTGAAGCCAAATTGTCTAGCCCAGATGTAGCCTTCTATGATAAGGGTATGAAAGTTAACTACGATAAAGTTATCACCGCCGATAATCATCAGTGGCTAAGCTACATTTCCTTCAGCGGCGGTCGTTCTTATATTCCAGTGGCTAAGGTTGCACCTGTAACTGTTGAAAGTCCAAAACCAGACAAACCAACTGTCACCCCAGCAACAACCCAAACTGAAACCGCAGAAGCGTCTCTCAAGCTAGCTCCGCAAGGCACCTACACCTTTACTGAGCGTGTTGGAGTAAAACGCGAAGCCAAAATGACCAGTCCAGATGTTGCCTTTTACAACAAGGGCATGAAGGTCAACTATGACAAGGTTATCACCGCCAATAATCATCAGTGGTTGAGCTACATTTCCTTCAGCGGCGGTCGTTCTTATATCCCAGTGGCTAAGCTGACTGATAAGGCTGACAAACCAGCAGTTTCAAATCTTTCGACTGAGACACAGGCAAATCAAGCCAAGCTTACCTTCAACGGTCAATACTACAGCGTTGATGGCAAGTACGGTCCAGTTATCATTGTCAATAAACAGCATGGGCTGGCTTCCACCTATAACCCAGGTGAGAATCCGACTGCTCGTAACGCTTATCAGAACTTACGCAATGACATGATTCGCCAAGGATTCAACGTTGGCAAGGCCTACAGTGGCTTCCGTAGCTATGAGACCCAGCAGTCTCTCTATCTGAACTATGTTCAACGTGATGGGCAGGCTGCGGCGGATCGTTACTCAGCTCGCCCAGGTCACAGTGAGCACCAGACTGGCTTAGCCTTTGACCTGACAGATGCTTCAGGCGCTTTATTGACAAATAGCAGAGCAGAGCAGTGGCTCAAGGACAATGCCCACAAGTACGGCTTCGTTGTTCGCTACCTACCAGGAAAAGAAGCAGTGACAGGCTACATGTCTGAGCCATGGCATCTCCGTTACGTTGGTAAGGAAGCCAAGGATATTTACCAATCTGGTCTGACTCTTGAGGAATATTACGGTATTCCAGGGGGAGATTATCAGAAGAAACAAACTGTCCAAGCTAATCAAGCTAACAGTGGTGCTACAAATGTCGCTGCTCAGCCATTGCCAGCAAAAGGAACCTACCGTTTTACCAAGGGAGCAGTTGTCCGAAACGCAGCAAAATCTACGAGCCCAGCTCTTTACACCTTCGCAGCCGGTGAAAGCATCAATTACGACCGTGTGGTGAAAGAAGACGGTAAAACCTGGTTATCCTATATTGCCTATAGTGGAAATCGTCGCTATGTTCAAATTGCTTAAATGAGCTAGAACCTTTTCCAAAACTCACTTGTTCAGCATAATTCAAGTGAGTTTTTTCATCTCTTTTTACAAATGAGGCTTTTCTATGCTATACTAGTAAGGGTAAATTCGAGACGGAGGAATCATGAAAAAGGTTATTAGTTTAGTATTGTTGGTTTGTTGGTGCTTCACCCCCCTACATTCTGTTTTGGCTGCAGAGTCAATTGTAGACATTGCCAAGGCGGCAGGTTATCCAGCTAGTGAAGAGACTGCGCCAAAGAGCTCTATTGTTATCAATGCAGACAATGGTCAGATTTTATGGGACGACAATGGAGATTTAGTGCGCGATCCAGCAAGCACGAGCAAGGTAATGGTGGTGTATTTGACTCTAGAAGCCATTAGTCAGGGAAAAATTACCCTAGACACAGAAGTGGTTGCGACAGAGCAAGACCAGGCTATTGCCCAAATCTATGCCTTGAGTAATAATAATATCCTTGCAGGTGTTAGTTACAAAGTCAGAGAGTTGCTGACTATGACCCTGGTTCCCTCGTCCAATGTGGCGACACTGATGTTGGCACATTTGATTTTTGAAGGGGATGACGCTGGATTCCTTACATTGATGAATGATACGGCCCAGGCTCTGGGAATGAAGAATACGGTATTTTACAACGCGACGGGGGCTATTACAGAGGCCTATGAAGGTTTATATGCTCCGGAGGGAGTTGATCAAAGCCTGGCCAATGAATCAACCGCTAAGGATTTGGCTATTCTTGGCTATCATATGATTAAACGCCACCCAGAGGTTCTGGAATTCACAAATGCGACCAAGGTGACAGTCAAAGAAGGTACTCCGAATGAGGAATCGTTTGAGGCCTATAACCACTCTCTGCCTGGTGATCCTATGGGAATTGAAGGGGTAGACGGTCTGAAAACGGGCTCTAGCCCAAGTGCTGGTTACAATTCGATTGTCACTGCTAAACGGGGTGATACCCGCCTGATTACGGTAGTTCTAGGAGCGAGCGAGTGGGGCGATCCAGAGGGTGAATTTGTTCGTCATTATTATGTCAATGGCCTCTTGGAAAAAAGCTTCGAAGACTACAAACAAGCAACGGTTCTTGAACCTGGGAAACACACTGTAAATGGTGAGGAAATCCGTATTGAACAGCCCTTGACCGGTTTGGTTAAGGAGGGGGAAGAGCCAAGTCTGACGATTGAGAACAATAAGGTCATGCTTGCCAATTCTATTGATTCAAGTAAGGGAGTGGACATTGTCGAAGAAAAACCTGTGGTAGATACGGTTCTTGAAACGACTAGTTCCCTCATTTCCTCTCCTCTAATGCCTTATATCCTCTTGGGACTGGGAATTTTCTTTGGTCTGTTGGTGCTCCTTTTTATCATTTCACGCATCAAGAAAAAACGCCGGAGGGTGCGTGCTGGTGGCCGACGAGGGTCTAGATAGTAAATATGATATCGAGGGGGCTAAGTAAGCCTCCTTTTTCATCTACATGGTATAATATTCCTATGACAGTTATTGAACAGATTGAAACAGTAAAAAAAGATAAATTGGGCTTACTGACGGTGCTCTGCGGTGAGGACGTGGGTCAATACCAGATAGCCAAGGACCGCCTGCTGCAACAGTTGGAGTTTGATCCGGCGGACTTGACCTATGCTTATTTTGATATGTCTGAGGCGGATTACAGCCAGGTGGATTTAGATTTGGTGTCCCTACCCTTTTTCTCGGATGAGAAAGTGGTCATTTTGGATTATTTTGCGGATATTACGTCTGATAAAAAGCGCTATTTGACGGATGATGAGCTCAAGCTTTTTGAGGGGTATTTGGAAAATCCGGTTGAGACGACGCGTTTGGTCATCCTAGCCCCTGGTAAGCTAGATAGCAAGCGCCGTTTGGTGAAAATTCTCAAACGAGATGGACTGATTCTGGAGGCCAATCCTCTCAAGGAAAATGATTTGAAGGCTCATTTTCAGAAAGAAATTGGTCGCCTGGGGCTCAATCTAGATGCCCAGACCTATCACTATCTCTTGGTCAAATCCAATTTTGAATTTGCTGAAGTCAGTAAAAATCTAGCCTTTCTCCAATCCTATAAGGGGCAGGAGCAGATTTCACAGGCGGACATTGATGCGGCTATTCCTAAGACCCTGCAGGATAATATTTTTGACCTGACCCAGCTGGTCCTCCAGTCTAAGATGGATGAGGCAAGGAGCCTGGTGCGGGACTTACGCCTGCAAGGGGAGGATGAGATTAAACTGATTGCGATTATGCTGACCCAGTTTCGAACCTATCTGCAGGTGCAAATCATGCAGGAGCAGGGGCGGAGTGAGCAGCAGATGGTGGCGGAATTGTCTGAGATTTCGGGGCGCAAGGTCAATCCTTATCAGATTAAGTTTGCCCTGCGTGACTCAAGGCATCTGTCGGTAGGCTTTCTCAAGAAGGTGGTGCGCTTGCTGATTGAGACGGATTACCAAATAAAGACTGGAGTCATGGACAAGGATTACCTGTTTGACTTGGCCCTGCTTAAAATCGCTACGAGTTGATTTGAGGCAATGGAGATGATAAAACTTGAAAAAAGAAGTCATAAGTTATAATAAAAATATAAAAGGAGTTAGCTCCAACTAACTCCTGCGAAAATCCGTTTAAGACGGTTATTTCTTTTTATCTGTAAGCAGGTTTAGCGCTATGACAAGTGTTAATAGGTTGATGGTAAAACCGCCAAACTCTAGCATCACTTGCAAAGCCTCTGCTGTGGACAAAAGTTGTTGCTCATTTCTAATAGGATTTTATTGGCTATGTGCATAGGCATCACCGTACTTTCAAAAATAATTAAAGGGGATTGTAGAAGCAGTCCCTATCTCCCGCCATCACAATTGTAATAACGGGTAGAAAATAGTTATTGATGTTTTACTATCTAATATACTGTCTCATTCTGCTCAAAATCGCTACGTCGTGATTTTCAGACAAATAAATTGAAAAGGCTGCCAGAAAGCGGTAAAATAAAACTATCAAATTGATAGGAGAATTCGATTATGGCAATTATTTTACCAGACCTACCTTACGCTTACGACGCTTTGGAGCCACACATTGATGCAGAGACAATGACGCTTCACCATGACAAGCACCATGCGACTTATGTGGCAAATGCCAATGCAGCGCTTGAGAAGCATCCTGAAATCGGTGAAGACTTGGAAGCTCTTCTTTCAGATGTTGAGTCTATTCCAGCGGACATCCGTCAAGCTTTGATCAACAATGGTGGTGGTCACCTCAACCACGCGCTTTTCTGGGAATTGCTTTCGCCAGAAAAAACAGAAATTTCAGCAGAATTGGCAGCGGACATCGATGCAACATTTGGTTCATTTGATGACTTCAAAGAAGCTTTCACAACTGCAGCAACAACTCGTTTTGGTTCAGGTTGGGCTTTCTTGGTTGTTAACAAAGAAGGCAAGTTGGAAGTTATTTCAACAGCCAACCAAGATACACCGATCATGCAAGGTTTGAAGCCAATCTTGGCCTTGGATGTTTGGGAACATGCCTACTACCTCAACTACCGCAACGTTCGTCCAAACTACATCAAAGCATTCTTTGAAGTCATTAACTGGGACAAAGTAAACGAGCTTTATAAAGCGGCTAAATAACAGACAGAACAAGTGGGGAAACCTGCTTGTTTTTTGTTGTATGATAGTTTATGCTCCTAGAAACAAAATATCGAATGAAATAAGAAATTCACCTCCATTTTCATAATATTTCTGATTTTTTCACTACAATTTCACATAAAACGAACATTTATCGTTATTTTTATAAAAAACGTTGTTTTATCTTGCCTTTTGCTGAGAATAGGATTATGATAATTATATAAAATTAATATAAGAACAAGGAGTCATTCTGATGAAGAATATTCGTTTGAAGTCTAGTATCTTGGCCTTGGTAGCTGGTTTTAGTGTGGCAGCTACGCAAACCACCCTGGCAGATGAGTTGGCTGTGCAAATCATGGGAGTCAACGATTTCCACGGTGCATTGGATACAACTGGTACAGCTCGTTTGGAGGGGGAAACTGTCCGTAACGCTGGTACAGCGGCCTTGCTAGATACCTACATGGATGATGCTCAAGTAGAATTTGAAGCAGAAGCAACAGCTAAAGCAATTCCAGCGGAATCTATCCGTGTTCAGGCTGGTGATATGGTTGGTGCCAGTCCAGCCAACTCAGGCCTCTTGCAGGATGAGCCAACTGTCAAAGTCTTCAATGAAATTGGCGTTGAATACGGAACCTTGGGTAACCACGAGTTTGACGAAGGTTTGGCAGAATTCGACCGTATCGTGACTGGTCAGGCCCCAGAAGCTGGAAAATTCAACCCAATCGTGGATAGTTATGACCGCCAGGCTTCTACGCAGGAAATTGTCATCGCAAACGTGGTAGATAAGGCAACAGGCGAAATTCCATTTGGCTGGAAACCATATGCTATCAAGACCATTCCTGTTAATGACAAAGTTGCCAATATCGGCTTTATCGGTGTGGTAACAACAGAAATTCCAAACCTTGTCTTGAAGGCAAACTACGAACAATATGACTTCCTTGACGAGGCAGAAACCATTGCCAAATATTCTAAGGAATTGAACGACCAAGGTGTCAAGGCGATTGTTGTTCTTGCCCACGTTCCCGCTACAAGTAAGGAAGGTGTGGCAGCTGGTGCAGCAGCGGATATGCTGGAAAAACTCAATAGCCTCTACCCAGAAAACTCAGTGGACCTTGTCTTTGCGGGTCATAACCATGTCGCAGTAAATGGCACAGCGGGTAATACCTTGATTGTCCAAGCAACTTCACAAGGTAAGGCCTTTGCGGATGTTCGTGCTATTTATGAGACAGATATCGCAGACTTTGTGGCTATTCCAACGGCGACTATCAAGGCAGTAGCACCTGACCAAAAAACACCGTCCGCAACCATCCAGGCCATTGTCGATGAGGCAAATACCATCGTCAAACAAGTGACAGACAAGAAAATTGCGACTGCGGCGTCTACAACAGCCATTTCTCGTGATGTTAATAAATTCAAAGAAAGTGCAGTCGGAAATCTGGTGACAACTGCCCAGCTGGAAATCGCTAGAAAATCTGGCTACAATGTTGATTTCGCCTTTACAAACAACGGTGGTATCCGTGCAGACCTGGCTGTTCAAGAAGATGGTACAGTGACGTGGGGTGCTGCACAGGCTGTTCAGCCATTTGGTAACATCTTGCAAGTGGTGGAAATGACTGGTGAGCAAATTATCACTGCCCTTAACCAGCAGTACGATGAAGGTGAAAAATACTTCCTTCAAGTGTCAGGTCTTAACTACATTTACACAGTAGCGGACAATCCAACGGAAGAAAATCCATACAAGGTTGTCAAAGCCTACACAGCTGATGGGCAAGAATTGGACCCAGCTAAGACCTATACCCTGGTTATCAACGACTTCCTCTTTGGTGGTGGTGATGGATTCGCAAGCTTCAAGGGTGCCAAATTAGTCGGCGCTATCAATCCAGATACAGAAGTCTTTGTTGAATACCTGTCAGACTTGGAAAAAGCTGGTCAGAAAATCACTGCTCAAATCGATGGCCGTAAGAAATTTATAGAGAAAGAAGAGCCAGCTCCAATTGAGGAAGAAACTTCACCGTCAGACCAAACTCCTCAAGGGGAAACAGAGAAGCCAACCCCAGAAGACCCAACTAATCCAAAACCAGAACAAAAACCAACTCGACCAACCGACCCAATCCTAGACCCAACCACAGAACAAAAACCAACTCGACCAACCGACCCAATCCTAGACCCAACCACAGAACCAAAGCCAACTCTATCTAGCAAGGAAGAGAAAACATTGCCAAACACTGGTCAATCTGACTTGACAGCTCTCCTTATCAGCTTGGGTGGATTGGTATCACTGGGTACAGCTGTTTCAATTAAGCGCAAAGAAGTTCAATAAGCTCCTTACACTTGATAGCAAGCGGGATTCAATCCTGCTTGCTTTTTGTGTATTCCTTTTCAAAATTAAAGATATTTTGATATAATGAATATAGGAGTCGCTAAAAATTAAGCTAAATGACACCGGGGTCACCACGTGGATGTTCAATAGCCGTAGAGAAATAGGATGAGGAGTGCCATGATTACAACTGACCAGTATATGTACCTGAAAAATCATCCAAGCTTTAATCAGCTGTCCGTGGAGCATTTTGATCAGCTGGCCAAGGAAATCCGGTTTCGGAAGATTCCCAAGGGTCAGGTCATTTTCTATGCGGAAGACAAGCGTGACTATCTCTTTGTCATCGGCAAGGGTTATGCTCGGATTTAGCAGTATGATGAGACGGACACTTACAGCTACCTAGATTACATTCGGCAGGGCGGTTCATTTCCTTTTGGAGATATGTTTCAGGACAAGACCTACCATTATACGGCCATTGCCATCACGGACTTGGAGTACTTTATTATTCCTATGGCTCTTTATGAAAAGTATTCCATGCGCAATCCGAGGCAATTGGTCTATATCAACAGAAAATTGTCCAATATCCTGCGTTTTCAGGAGCTGCGTTTGCGCAATGCCATGGTGTCAAAGGCCAGTAGTCGAGTGGTTCAGGTCCTAGCCTTACTTTACTGGGATATGTGCCGGCGAGAGTCCTTGGAGGATTTACAGTTTGACATTAGTATCCAAGAGATTGCCCGCCTGGAGGCTACGACTAGGGAAACTGCTAGCCATGTCTGCAAGGAATTAAAGGAAGCTGATAAAATCGCTTACGGCCACAAGCGCCTGACCTACAAGGATGTTCCTTTCTTTCTCAAAAGTTTAAATTAGTTGATTCTCCTTCATAGACAAGTCCGTTGGGCTTGTCTTTTAGTTATTGTAAACTATTACATAAAAATCCCAAGTTGTAAAATGAAGTGCAAGAAAAAAGACAAGTTCGTCTGATATACTAGAATTCCCCAACTCAGCATAGAAAGCAGATGAACATGTCCAACACTCATTCTACCAGAAAAACATCCTATTCTCATCTCTCAGCCACAGAACGTGGTGAAATTGCTGCTTATCTTAAAATGGGAAAGAAACCAATTGAAATCGCTCGACTTCTGGGTCGTCACCGGTCTACAATCTGTCGAGAAATCAAACGCGGTTCAGTAGATCAGGTACAGGATAAGAATGGGAAACGAACTTATTTCAGCACCTATTTCGCTGATAGTGGACAACGTGTCTATGAAACCAATCGCCGAAAGTGTTCTTATCTCAAGTTGAATGATTGCTCCGCGATGACTGTTCCTGCAGATTCAACATTACCAGGTGAAGGTGGCGATGTCCCAGTTATTCCACACGTTCCAGGTTATGTTTCGGTTAATCCAGGTGCGAATGAGCCGTTGAAACCAGTAAATCCAGAAGATCCATCTAAAGGCTACATTCCACCAGTTCCAGGAAACACAGGTGAAGATACACTTATTCCTTATGTACCAGTTAAGGATGATGGTCAACCAGGAGAGCCAGGTACTGATGATAAGCCAGGTGGACCAAATGGTGGCGATAACAACCCAGGCGGTAACAACCCAGGTTCCGACACTCCAGCACAACCATTTACAGCTGGACAATTGCCAAACACTGGTGAATCTTCATCAGTAGCAGGTGTTCTCGGAGCAGCAATGCTGGTTGCATCCCTTGGCCTTGCAGGCAAACGCCGTCGTCGCGAAGACTAGGCAACAACTTCCCATCTTAGCATGGGGATCATTGAGTAGGAGCAGTCAGCCCTATCTGCTGAGGGCCCTCTCCTCTTGATTATATTAAGCTTCTTATGATGTGATTGGAAACGTCCTCCCTCTTAACCAATCGCATCTGTAGGAGATAGACTCTATTGTCAAAACTGATAGGAGAGTTTTTTTGTTACTTTTAACAAAAAAAATAAATATTGATTACATTGCTAAAATGGTAGAAATATTGATTATTTGGCCGCATTTTTGCATAAAAATCTACCATGTCTCCTGAAAATGAGAAATTCCTCTCATATTGATTGCTAAAAACTTCATGATTGCATCCGCTTTCTTTGATAAAGTATAGGTGAACAGGCGAGGAAATACTTACTCAACCTTGCCACAAAGAAAAAAATATATAATAGGAGGTACTGAGATGTCTACACATCCCATTCACGTTTTTTCAGAGATTGGTAAACTGAAAAAAGTTATGTTGCACCGGCCAGGTAAGGAACTTGAAAACTTGATGCCGGACTATTTGGAGCGCTTCCTCTTCGATGATATTCCATTCTTAGAAGAAGCTCAGAAGGAGCACGATGCTTTTGCTCAAGCCCTGCGCGATGAAGGAGTAGAGGTTCTCTATCTGGAGCAATTGGCAGCGGAATCCTTGATTAGCCAAGAAGTTAAGGAACAATTCATTGATGAATACCTGAATGAAGCAAATATCCGCGGACGTGCAACCAAAAAAGCCATTCGCAAGTTGCTCTTGGCGATTGAGGACAATCGTGAGTTGATTGAAAAGACCATGGCAGGTGTGCAGAAGTGTGAATTGCCAGCGATGCCTGAGGAAGAAACTGGTTTGACAGACTTGGTAGAATCCAGCTATCCATTTGCCATTGATCCAATGCCAAACCTTTATTTCACTCGTGACCCATTTGCGACTATTGGTAACGCGGTGTCTCTTAATCACATGTATGCGGAGACTCGTAACCGTGAAACGCTTTATGGAAAATATATTTTCACCTACCATCCTGACTATGCAGGTAAGGTGCCATTGGTTTACAATCGTGATGAAACCACTCGTATCGAGGGCGGTGACGAGCTTGTCTTGTCTAAAGACTTGTTGGCGGTTGGTATTTCTCAGCGGACAGATGCGGCTTCGATTGAAAAACTGCTCATCAATATCTTTGAACGTGGCGTTGGCTTCAAGAAAGTGATTGCCTTTGAATTTGCCAATAGTCGTAAGTTCATGCACCTGGATACGGTCTTCACCATGGTAGACTATGATAAATTTACCATCCACCCTGAGATTGAAGGAACCCTGCGTGTCTTCTCTGTGACTTATGAAAATGAAACTCTGCACATCGAGGAAGAGCATGGTGATTTAGCGGAAGTATTGGCAAGCAATCTGGGTCTTGAAAAGGTTGATTTGATTCGTTGCGGTGGCGGTGACTTGGTTGCTGCTGGTCGTGAGCAATGGAATGATGGTTCCAATACCTTGACTGTGGCACCTGGTGTGGTTGTTGTTTACAAGCGTAATACCATCACCAATGCGATTTTGGAATCCAAGGGACTTCGCTTGATCAAGGTCAGCGGTAGTGAATTGGTTCGTGGTCGTGGTGGTCCACGTTGTATGTCAATGCCGTTTGAGCGGGAAGATATTTAAGATGAAGAATGAAAAACTTGTGGTCGGCTCGCAGGCCTGGGAACGGGCATGCTCCATCTATGTGCGATTCCAAGTTTTTGTCCTGGAGCGCTCGATTCATCTCGAAGATGAATTTGATAGCCATGATCAAGAAGGACGTGTCTATGTGAATCTCTTGATTGGTGAAAAACCTGTCTCAACTGGTCGCTTTCTTCCAATAGGTTCAGGGAGAGCGCGGTTGACACGGATTGCTACCTTGGCCAGTCATCGGGGTAAGGGCTATGCTAGAAGTATCATCATGGCCCTGGAAGACTATGCCAGAGAGGTAGGTATTCACCACTTGGATATCCATTCGGAGCTGACGGCTAAGACCTTTTATGAGTCTTTGGGATATGTGGCCAGTTCAGAGCTTTACCAGGAAGATGGGGGAATGGTGCCAGACCCTGTCAAAACGATTAGACAATGATTAGAATCTATATTCACGGCTCGGTAAGGCTAGTTTTTTACGAAATACAGTCAGTATTCCAGCAAAAAACTATCTCTTATCTACATTTACCTCACTTGTGAATACAGCTTTTTAGAAGAGGAAAGACAAATGACAAATATTTTCAAAGGAAGACATTTCCTAGCAGAAAAAGATTTTACACGCGCAGAATTGGAATGGTTGATTGATTTTGCGGCACACTTGAAGGATTTGAAACAGCGCAATATTCCGCATCGTTATTTGGAAGGGAAAAATATTGCTCTCTTGTTTGAAAAAACGTCCACTCGTACCCGTGCGGCCTTTACAGTAGCTTCCATTGATCTGGGTGCTCATCCAGAATATCTGGGTGCCAACGACATTCAATTGGGCAAGAAAGAGTCAACTGAGGACACCGCAAAAGTTTTGGGCCGGATGTTTGACGGGATTGAATTCCGTGGCTTTAGCCAAAAAATGGTCGAAGAATTGGCAGAATTCTCTGGCGTACCTGTCTGGAATGGCTTGACCGATGCTTGGCATCCAACACAGATGTTGGCCGATTATTTAACCGTCAAGGAAAACTTCGGCAAGTTGGAAGGCGTGACTTTGGTTTACTGTGGCGATGGCCGCAATAACGTTGCTAATTCTCTCTTGGTGACTGGTGCTATTCTGGGTGTTAATGTGCATATTTTCTCACCAAAAGAACTCTTCCCAGATGAAACAGTCGTGGAATTGGCGCAAGGATTTGCCAAGGAAAGTGGCGCGCGTATCCTGATTACGGATGATGCGGACGAAGCAGTTAAGGGCGCAGATGTCCTTTATACAGACGTTTGGGTGTCTATGGGTGAAGAAGCTAAGTTTGAAGAACGGGTGAAAATGCTCAAACCTTACCAAGTTAACATGGATTTGGTGAAAAAAGCTGGCAACGAAAATCTCATCTTCTTGCATTGCTTGCCTGCCTTCCACGATACCAATACCGTTTATGGCAAGGATGTGGCTGAGAAATTTGGAGTAGAAGAAATGGAAGTGACAGACGAAGTCTTTCGCAGCAAATACGCTCGTCATTTTGACCAGGCTGAAAACCGCATGCACACAATCAAAGCAGTAATGGCTGCGACCTTGGGTGATCCATTTGTGCCAAGAGTGTAATATAGAAGTATAAAATTACTTGCTTGCCAATCTCCGAGATATTGGAGGTTGAGAAGTAGGTCGATGAAATGACAGTAGCAGTGGGTGGGCTGGCTTTTGACGAGTCAGTCCTCCCTTCAAGAGAATCGTGAAAACGGTTTCCTGAATAAAAGAGAGGAGTGATTTTGCTCTATGGCAAATCGTAAAATTGTCGTGGCTTTGGGCGGAAATGCCATTCTATCATCCGATCCATCAGCCCAAGCCCAGAAGCAGGCCTTGGTTGACACAGCCAAGTACCTGGTTAAGTTGATAAAAAATGGTGATGACTTAATCATCACACACGGAAATGGTCCGCAGGTAGGCAATCTGCTGTTGCAAAATTTGGCGGCTGATTCTGAGAAAAACCCTGCCTTTCCACTGGATAGCCTGGTGGCCATGACCGAAGGCTCTATCGGCTTTTGGTTGCAAAATGCCCTGGAAAATGAGTTGGCCAAGGAAGGCATTAAGAAGGATGTCGCATCAGTAGTGACCCAGGTCATTGTTGACAAGGCAGACCCTGCTTTTGAGAATCTGACCAAGCCAATCGGTCCCTTCTATACAGAAGAGGAAGCCATGGCTGAAGCGGAAAAAACAGGAGCAACCTTTAAGGAAGATGCTGGTCGTGGTTGGCGCAAGGTCGTTGCCTCACCAAAACCAATTGGTATCAAGGAAATCGGCACCATTCGTACCCTCTTGGATGCAGGGGAAGTGATTATTGCCGCAGGTGGTGGTGGTATTCCGGTTATTGAGGAGGCTGATGGCACCTTGACAGGGGTAGAGGCTGTTATTGATAAGGATTTTGCCTCTCAATGTCTGGCTGAACTGGTCGATGCAGATCTCTTTATCGTTCTGACAGGTGTGGACTATGTCTATGTTAACTTTAACAAACCAAATCAAGAGAAGTTGGAGCGCGTGACGGTGGCAGAATTGGAAGAATACATCAAACAAGGCCAATTTGCACCAGGTTCTATGCTGCCTAAGGTAGAGGCGACGATTGCCTTTGTCAATCATAAGCCAAGCTCCCAGGCAGTTATCACCTCTCTTGAAAATCTTGGTGCCTTGATTGAATCAGAAAGTGGCACCATCATTGTCAAAAGTTAAGCAGTAAATGAAAAGGAAGAGGGCCTAGCCAAGGGTAATTGTGAGGACTTGATTTCGGACTATGTTATAATAACAAGGATTGATTCTGGAAATCGGACCTGCTTGTCCGAGCTTCTGGATAGAGAAGAGGGGAAGAAAGATGGACATTCAAGCCTTTGGTGTAGAAGAATGGCTCAATGAGTGGGAAACTCAAGCCAAATATGATATTGCAGGTAGTTCGATTGCTTCAATGACCTTGGAAGAGGTCTTGGCTTTGGGAGATGGCCAGGCGGTAATGGGGGATTTATTGCAAGCCAAGATGAACTACGGCTGGATAGAAGGTTCACCTGCCTTTAAGGAAGAAGTTGCCAAGTTATACGAGACAGTCAGTGTCGACTCGATTCTTCAGACCAATGGTGCTACAGGGGCCAACCACTTGGCCATCTATGCCTTGATCCAGCCAGGAGATCATGTGATTTCTCTCTATCCGTCCTACCAACAGTTGTATGATATTCCTCGTTCTTTTGGGGCGGAGGTAGACTTGTGGCGGATTGATGAGAAGCGTGATTGGTTGCCTGACTTGGAGGACTTGAAGTCCCTCCTTCGGCCAAATACCAAGATGATTTGTATCAATAATGCCAACAATCCGACGGGGTCTGTTATGACCAGGGATTTTTTGGAGAAAGTGGTTGAACTGGCTCGGAGTGTGGGTGCCTATATCTTGTCAGATGAGGTCTATCAACCCTTGGAAGAAGGGATGGATGTGCCTGCCATCGTTGATTTGTACGAAAAGGGCATTTCGACCAATAGCCTGTCTAAGACCTATTCCATTCCTGGGATTCGGGTTGGTTGGGTGGCAGCCAACAAGGAATTGTCGGATTTGTTCCGCAAATATCGAGATTACACCATGATTTGTGCTGGTGTGATTGATGATGCCTTGGCGACTCATGTATTGAAAAATAAGGCAACCATCCTGGAGCGCAATCGCCGTCTGGTAGAAGGCAATCTGCGGATTCTCCAGGATTGGGTAGAACATGAACCCCATGTGCAACTGGTCTTCCCAAAACAGGTATCAACTTCTTTTATTCGATTGGATATTCCAGAAGATACGGAGAGTTTCTGCCTTCGTCTCTTGCAGGAAGAGGGGGTCTTGCTGGTACCGGGCAATCGCTTTGATATGCCGGGCTATGCGCGACTGGGCTATTGCACCTATCGGTCGATTCTCCAAGAAGGCTTAAAGCGCCTGTCTGCCTTCCTGCGTCAGTTTGACGACCTGGATTAACTTTATTCATTTACTTGCTCAAACCTCTTTTGATAAAAGGCTTGGCGATTAGCTTAGAAATCTATTTTCTAAGTCTAAGATTGTTCCAGCCTATGTATTTGTATGTAGGAATCTATATTCACAGAGCAGTGCATTTGGCTATGACTGGTTTTCTGTCAATCATCCTAGTTTTTCCAGAATATCTTGTATGCTTGAAGAAATTATCTTGATAAGAAAAACTTTCTGATCTAAATGTTCCTTGCTTGTGTATAGAGCTTCTAAGTGTTTTTCCTGTGAAAAACAATCATGTAAAAATATATTAGGAGGTTTTTTGCCATGAGCGAAAAAGTAAAAAAAGGCTTTAAAATGCCTTCATCTTACACTATACTCATGCTCATTATTGCCGCGATGGCAGTGATGACCTGGATTATTCCTGCGGGTCAATATCAGGTTGATGATGCGGGAAACTTTATCACAGGCACCTATGAAGCTGTGGACTCAAATCCGCAGGGTATCTGGGATGTCTTTATGGCTCCGGTTCGGGCTATGCTGGGCCACGGAGCAACATCAGCTGCCATTGATGTCTCCTTCTTCATCTTGATGGTTGGGGCTTTCCTGGGAGTTGTGAATGAAACTGGAGCGCTGGACGTAGGGATTGCCTCTATCGTGAAGCGCTTCAAGGGCCGTGAAAAATGGTTGATTTACATCCTTATGTTCCTCTTTGCCCTGGGTGGTTCGACCTATGGTATGGGCGAGGAAACCATGGCCTTCTTCCCTCTGTTAATTCCGGTTATGATGGCGGTTGGCTATGATAGTCTAACTGGTGTTGCCATTATCCTCTTGGGTTCACAGATTGGCTGTTTGGCTTCAACGGTCAACCCATTTGCGACTGGTGTGGCATCAGCGGCAGCAGGGGTTTCCATCGCAGATGGTATGATCTGGCGGATTGTATTTTTCATCGTTATCCTCGGTTTAGGCATGTTCTTTGTGGCATCTTATGCGGAAAAAGTGAAAAAGGATCCTACCAAATCACTGGTCTACAACCAGCGTGAAGCAGACATGGAGCATTTCAATGTTAATGCCGACCGTGAGGTCAATGATACCTTGACACCTGCCCAAAAACGTGTGCTGGTCCTCTTCTTCCTAACCTTTGCCTTCATGATTTTGAGTTTCATTCCTTGGGAAGACTTGGGCGTGAATTTCTTTACAGATATCAAAGAATGGCTGATTTCCATTCCAGTTCTTGGTCAAATTGTGGGGATTACGACCTATCCATTTGGATGGTGGTACTTCCCAGAAGGTGCTATGCTCTTTGGTGTAGCCGGTGTTATGATTGGTGTTGTCTACGGAATGGAAGAAGAACGCCTGGTCAAATCCTTCTTGAATGGTGCAGCCGACCTGCTCAGCGTTGCCTTGATTTGTGCGGTGGCGCGTGGTATCCAGGTCATTATGAACGATGGTATGATTACAGCTACCATCCTCAACTGGGGTGAAGTTGGTCTGCAAGGCCTATCTCCTCAAGTCTTTATCATCCTGACCTATCTCTTCTATCTGCCAATGTCCTTCTTGATTCCATCAACTTCAGGTTTGGCAGGAGCTTCTATGGGTATCATGGCTCCTTTGGGCGAATTTGTCAATGTGCCTGCTAGCTTGATTATCACAGCCTTCCAGGCAGCGTCTGGTGTCCTTAACCTGGTAGCACCGACATCTGGTATTGTAATGGGTGCCCTGGCTCTAGGACGTATCGAAATTGGTATCTGGTACAAATACGTTGGTAAATTGATTGCCGCTATCATTGTGGCTTCCATCCTCATTCTGGCAGTAGCAACCTTCTTTTAGACTAGGCAATATAGCCAACTACCCATGAATGTTTTCCGACTATCGGATAGAATGGAGGTATTGAGGTGACAAGGAATTTTATCAGAGAGGAAGACAAGCAGGCTTGTCTAGCGGCCATTCAAGATTTGGTCGCCTTCCCCTCTATTTTACAAGAACATCAAACCAAGACACCATTTGGTCAACCGATTCAGGATGCCTTAGAATTTACCCTGGACTTCTGTCGTCAGCTAGGCTTTTCAACCTATCTGGACCCGGCAGGTTATTACGGCTATGCTGAGGTGGGGCAGGGTCAGGAACTTTTAGCCATTCTCTGTCATTTGGATGTGGTGCCGGCTGGTGACCTGACCAAGTGGAAGACGCCCCCTTTTGAGGCTGTGATAAAGGACGGTCTCATGATTGGGCGGGGGGTGCAGGATGACAAGGGACCATCCATGGCTGCGCTCTTTGCGGTCAAGGCCCTGATGGATGCTGGTGTGACCTTTACCAAACGTGTGCGTTTTATCTTCGGAACGGATGAGGAAACGCTCTGGCGTTGTCTCCATCGCTACAATCAGCTGGAAGAAGAGGCTACAATGGGCTTTGCACCGGATTCATCCTTCCCGCTAACCTATGCTGAAAAGGGGCTCTTGCAGGCCAAACTCCATGGTCCAGGTCAGGGAGATTTGCACCTGGAGGCTGGGACGGCCTACAATGTCGTACCGGCTAAGGCTTGCTATTCTGGCCATCTCCTGGCCAGCGTTATTGCTGAGTTGAAGCAATTGGGCTTTGATTATGAAATGGATGACGACAGGGTTGTCGTACTCGGTCTGTCCAAACACGCCAAGGATGCGGCCCAGGGTGTCAATGCCATTGTGCGCTTGGCCAAGGCTCTGGATAAGTTTGAGCAGCACCCAGCTTTGGACTTCATTGCCAATACGATTGGAGAGGACGCGACGGCTCAGGGCTTATTTGGAGATGTAAGTGATGAGCCGTCTGGTGCTCTGAGTTTCAATATTGCGGGTCTGACCATCGATTCCCACCGGTCTGAAATTCGTCTGGATATTCGCATTCCAGTCCTGGCAGATAAGGACCAGCTGGTGGAGACTCTGTCTGTTAAGGCAGCAGCTTTGGGTTTGACCTATGAGGAATTTGACTATCTCCCATCCCTTTATGTCCCTCTGGACAGCCAGCTAGTGACTACGCTGATGGCTGTTTATCAGGAAAAAACAGGTGATTTAGACAGTCAGCCCATCTCATCTGGAGGAGCAACCTTCGCTCGGACCATGCCAAATTGTGTGGCCTTTGGGGCTTGCTTCCCATCAACGCCACAAACTGAGCATCAAGAAAATGAACGAATGCCCCTGGGAGACTTGTATAAGACCATGGACATCTATGCTGAGGCGGTCTATCGCCTAGCAGGTTCTGATCAATAGAAGTTGGAAAGGTATCAGCTTCTAGTAGCTGATTGGAATTCCACTTCCAAATTGTGTTCTTATCAAAACCTGTGTCTGCTGGCTCTATGTGGATACAGGTTATTTTTTGCACTGATTTCAGAATGGAGGAAATCATGAAGAAAAAGTTATCAGCTATACTGTTGCTTTTGTGCAGTAGTCTATGGATTGGTCAGCCAATCGTGTCAGCCTGCACGGGTTTTGTCATCGGTAAGGACCTGACTACAGATGGTTCCTGGCTTTATGGACGGACAGAAGACCTGGAACCAAATCACAATAAGACCTTCCGCGTGTATCCACGGACGGAAAATGAGCAAGGGGCCAAGTGGGAAGACCAGTCTAATGGTTTTACCTATCCTTTGCCAGCAGTATCTCACAAATACACAGCGGTACCCGATGTTACTCCGGAGTATGGTGTCTACGACGAGGCTGGTTTTAATGAACATGGCCTGTCAATTTCAGCGACCGTTTCTGCAACGGCAAATGATGACATTCTAAAATTGGATCCCTATGTAGAAGATGGATTGGCAGAATCTTCCATGACCAGTATTGTTCTCCAATATGCTAAAACGGCCCGTGAAGCTGTAGACCTGGTCGCAAAAATTGTGACTGAAAAGGGCTCAGCAGAAGGGAATATTGTCCTCTTTGCGGACAAGGAAGGCATCTGGTATATGGAAATCTTGTCTGGTCACCAGTATGTAGCTATCAAATTCCCAGCAGATAAGTTTGCTGTCTTTCCAAATACCTTCTATCTAGGTCATATTGATTTTTCGGATAAGGAGGGCGTGATTACTTCTGACAATGTCAAAGGTTTGGCGGAAGAAGCGGGTACCTACAAGGAAGTGGACGGTCAGTTTCATATTGCCCAATCCTACAATCCACCGCTATCAGACGCCAACCGTTCGCGGTCATTTTCAGGCATCAAGTCATTGGACCCGGATTCCAAGGTGACCTACGAAGATGATTACTATGAATTATTGCACACGACGGATAAAAAATTGGGCTTGGAAGATGCCATGGCCCTGCAGCGAAACCGTTTTGAAGGCTTGGATTTGAAACCTCTGGACCAAATGGAATTGGACGGTAAGGGCAAGCCTGAGAATAAGAATGCTATCGATGGCTATGCCTATCCGATTTCTAATGAAAATGTCATGGAGGCCCATATCTTCCAGCTCAAGGATGAATTGCCTGTAGAAGTCGGTGGCGGAGTGATGTGGTTAGCCATGGGAAGTCCGCGCAATGCACCTTATCTACCGTATTTTGGTAATATCACAGACACCTATAAGGCCTATCAGGACACCAGCACAGAATACAGTGCGGATTCTTGGTACTGGGTTATTTCTCATATCAACGATATGGTAGCTCAATATCCAGATGAATTTGGTACGGAAGTCATTGACCAAGTCAAGAGTCTGGAAGCGGACTGGATCAAGGAACAGTATGTATTGAACCAGGAAATCATTTCCCTAGTAGCTGAAAATCCTGAAGAGGCAAGCAAGCACGCCACTGAAACCAGTATCAAGCGGGCGGAAACAACCTTTGCCCGTCTGAAAGAGATTGAGAAGGACTTGGAGGCGCGTGTCGCTACTCTAGAAGCAGAAGCAGCGCCTGAGAAAAAAGAAGAGACCAGTGAGGAAAAATCATCTTCCATGAATGTCCTTCCTTACGCCCTACTGGGCCTTGCTGCAGTTGCCAGCGCAGTTTATTTGTTCAAAAAGAAAAATACAAAATAATCTATTTTGAACTAGTCTGAAATAGGTATCTTAATAAAAAAAACTCCTAGCTCACTTTGGAACTAGGAGTTTTTGTCACTTACTTGGAAAAGAAGAAGGGGGGTGTGTAGTGCTTGAGCTCTTCAAAGCAGGTCAGCGCCGCTTCCTCGTCCTGACAGATAATCAGGCAAACATCGTCTCCGCAGACGGTTGCAATGATTTCAGGAATTTCCATGGCATCTAGGATAGAGCCAAAGGTTCCGGCCAGACCAGGTAGGGTCTTCAAAACCACCTGGTGTTGGACGGGTTTCAAAACTACCAGGGCGTCCTCCATATAGAGGCGGAGCCGCTTTTCCCACCGAGATGGCGCTATCGGATTGATGATATAGTGGGCGGAGTTTGCTTCATTGACCTTAACAAGATTGAGCTGTTTGATATCGCGCGACAGGGTGGACTGGGTGACCGTCACACCGTTGGTCTCTAGCAAATCTTGTAACTCCTGCTAGGTGTGGATTTTCTTTTCCAGGACCAGGGAGAGGATGAGTTGGTGCCGACTTTCAATCTTATTCATTGCAAACTCCTTTATACAGTGCAATCCTTATTGGATAAACATGGCATCGCCAAAACTGAAGAAGCGGTATTGGTGGTCTACGGCGTGTTTATAAGCTTCCAAGACAAATTCCCGGCCGGCAAAGGCAGATACCAGCATGACCAGGGTTGATTTGGGTAGGTGGAAGTTGGTAGAAAAGGCATCGACAATGCGGAACTGGTAGCCGGGCTTAATGAAAATATTGGTCCAGCCAGAGTCAGCTTCCAGTCGGCCGTCAAATTTATTGCCGATGGTTTCAAGGGTGCGAATCGAGGTGGTGCCGACAGCGACAATGCGTCCGCCAGCAGCCTTGACCTGGTTGAGTATTGTTGCAGCCTCGGCCGTCAAGGTATAGAATTCTGAGTGCATCTCATGCTCATCCAGATTATCAGCTGATACTGGTCTAAAGGTTCCCAATCCCACATGGAGGGTCAGATAGACTAGCTTGACACCCTTGGCCTCGATTTTTTGGAGCAATTCTTCTGTGAAATGGAGACCAGCTGTCGGTGCCGCCGCGGAGCCATTTTCCTTGGCATAGACGGTCTGGTAGCGGTCGCGGTCTTCTAGGGTCTCATGGATATAGGGCGGAAGTGGCATTTCTCCCAGGCTTTCTAAGACTTCTAGGAAAATGCCCTCGTAGGCAAATTCGACGATGCGACCACCGTGTTCCAATTCCTGGGTCACTGTGGCGGTCAGTCTGCCGTCTCCAAAGGCAACAGTGGCGCCGACCTTGAGCCGCTTAGCTGGCTTAGCAAGAACTTCCCACTGGTCCCCCTGGGTATTTTTCAGGAGCAAAAATTCCACATGACCACCAGTCTCAGACTTAAAGCCGTGGAGACGGGCCGGTAGGACACGGGTATTGTTCATAACCAGGGCATCGCCTGGATTGAGCTGGTCGATGATGTGGTCAAAATGGCTGTCCACCATGGTCTGTTTTTCCCTATCCAGGACGAGCAGGCGGGAGCTGTCCCGTTTTTCAAGAGGGACTTGAGCAATCAGCTCTTCGGGCAATTCAAAATCAAAATCTGTTGTTTTCATATCAACTCCTTACAAAAAAATAGCGTATAAAAAGTAGGCTAGAACTAAAAATGGTGATGCAATCAATAGTCCACCAATCCCATAGAGAATACGCTTGAGCAGGACTTGATTTTTCACAAAATACCCAATCAGACAGAGGATATTTCCCAGAAAAAATAGAATGAGTAAATCTTTTAACATACCTTCATTATAGCATTTTTAGGGGGAATAGGCTAGCAGGATGGGAATTGTAAGCAAGATGACTTGACAAAAATTGGTATATACCATATAATAAAATTAGGAAAACGGTCTATACCAAAAAGGAGGTTACCATGAAAGTTCATGTAGTCCAAAATCAAGCAGAAGGCGCAGCTTTGGCCTTCAATTTATTAAAAGAAAAATTAGCCGGCGGTGCCAAGGTCCTCGGTTTGGCAACAGGTTCCAGTCCTCTGGAATTTTACAAACTCATCCGCGAGAGCGACCTGGACTTTTCTGACCTAATCTCGGTCAATCTGGACGAATATGTCGGGCTAGGCGAGGAAAGTAATCAGTCCTATATCTATTTTATGAAGGAACAACTCTTCAATAGCAAACCCTTCAAGCAGTCCTACCTGCCAAATGGATTGGCTGAGGATGCGGCAGCTGAAACAGCCCGCTACAATCAAATTTTGGCAGACAAACCCATCGATTTTCAAATCCTGGGTATCGGTCGCAACGGCCACATCGGCTTCAATGAACCAGGGGCGCCCTTTGACGGTCAGACTCACTTGGTTGATTTGGCTCCTTCGACCATCGAGGCCAACAGTCGCTTCTTTGAGACCATTGAGGAAGTGCCAAAACAGGCTATTTCCATGGGGATTGCTAACATCATGGCGGCAAAAACCATTGTCCTCATGGCCTATGGACCTGAAAAAGCCGACGCCATCAAGGCAACAGTGGAAGGGCCAGTGACCACAGATGTCCCTGCCAGCGTCCTTCAGAACCACGAGGATGTAGTCCTCATCGTGGACCAGGCAGCTGCGAGCAAATTAAGCTAACAATAATCAAGAAACCACTCTTCAAGTTGGATGACGATTCTGGCTGGAAGGGTGCTTTTTTTCTATTCCTAAAAATAAATGTTCGGAAAAATGAATAATATCTCCGAAATTTTGAAAAAAATGCAAAACTTTCTTGACATTTTCTAGTTATTACAGTAAATTTTACTGCATAAACATACCTATGGAGTGTATAAAAATGAAAATTTCGATTGTAGGAGTTACAGGTTATAGTGGTTTAGAGTTGGTGAAAATCTTAAGAAGTCATCCCTATGCCGAACTGGTTTCTATTTATGCAACCAAGGAAGTTGGTCAAGATATTTCGAATATTTATCCACATCTAGAGGATATCAGTGATTTGCAGGTAGCTGCCTTTGATGCAGAAAAAATCATGGAGGAGTCAGATTTGGTTTTCTTTGCGACACCTAGTGGCATTGCCAAGGATTATGCAGAGGTGTTTATCAAGGCCGGTTTTCCTTTGATTGATTTATCAGGTGACCACCGCCTTCCGAGCAGTCTTTATCAGAAATGGTACCAGAAAACGCCAGCCAAGGATGAGGTGATTGAGGCCTTTACTTATGGCTTGTCAGAATTTGCAGATTTGAAGGGAAAATCCTTTATTGCTAATCCAGGCTGCTATGCAACGGCGACCGAGTTGGCTCTCATTCCTCTCTTAGCAGCAAACATAGTTGATCTTGACTCTATCATCATCGATGCCAAAAGCGGTCTCAGTGGAGCTGGGAAAAATCCAAATGCCAGCAGTCACTTTGTTCACGTCAATGCCAATTATGTGACCTATAAGCTCAATCACCACCAGCATATTCCAGAGATTGTGCAAACCTTGCAGAACTATGATGCTAACCTTAACCATATCCAGTTTTCAATCTCCTTGCTGCCGGTCAATCGTGGCATTGTTGCCACTTGCTACCTCAAATTGACAGAGGACTTGACCAATCAGGACATAGAGGCGATTTACCAAGATGCTTACGACCATAAACCTTTCGTTCGGGTCAAGTCACATATTCCTAGCCTCAGCCATGTGATTGGGTCCAATTTCACAGATATCGGATTTGATTACAATCCGGTCACTAAGGTATTGACAGTCGTAGCGTTCTTGGACAATCTGGTCAAGGGGGCGGCTGGTCAGGCAGTGCAAAATATGAACCTCATGTATGGTTTTGAAGAGACAGCGGGCCTCTTATCAGCGCCAGCATTTATCTAAAAGGAGAAGAGAATGAAGATTATTCCAGGAAATATTGCTAGCCCACTTGTTTTTTCGGCCGATGGTTTGTATGCAGGATTTAAGAAGAAAAAAATGGATTTTGGTTGGATTGTCTCAGAGCTTCCTGCCAGTGTGGCAGGTGTTTATACGACCAACAAGGTAATTGCAGCGCCACTCTTGGTGACCCAGGAAGCCATTGCTAAAACCGGCAAGATGCAGGCTATGGTGGTCAATTCAGGTTTGGCCAATTCCTGTACAGGTCAGAAAGGAATGGAAGATGCCAAGACCATGCAGGCTCTGACGGCCCAAAAATTGGGCATTGACAAGCAGTTGGTGGGTATTGCCTCAACAGGTGTTATCGGTGAATTTTTGCCTATTGATAAATTGGAAAATGGCCTGTCCAAGATTGTGGTCAATGGAAATGCGGATGATTTCGCCAAGGCTATCTTGACCACTGATACGACTACCAAGACTATAACCGTTCAAGAGAATTTTGGCAAAGATGTGGTCACTATGTCTGGTGTAGCCAAGGATTCAGGCATGATTCATCCCAATATGGCGACCATGCTGGCCTTTATCACCTGTGATGCGGTCATTTCTAGCCAAACCCTGCAAAAGGCGCTCAGTACACTGGTCGAAACTAGTTTCAATCAGATTACGGTAGATGGTGATACCTCGACAAATGATATGGTGATCGTCATGTCCAACGGTTGCAGCCTCAATCAGGAAATCCAGGAAGGGACAGAAGACTATGCTAAGTTTGTGGCCATGTTGGAACTTGTCATGACAGACCTTGCCAAGAAGATTGCCAGAGACGGTGAGGGAGCTACCAAGCTGATTCAGGTGGATGTGACCGGTGCTTCTGACGACCTATCGGCACGTATGGTAGCTAAAAGTATTGTCGGATCCAGTCTGGTGAAGACTGCTATCTTTGGTGAGGATGCCAATTGGGGCCGGATTATTGCAGCCATTGGTTATGCGGGTGTGGACATCGACGTGGACCACATTGACATTGCCCTGGAGGAGATTCCAGTTATGAGCCAGTCTAGTCCAGTCGCTTTTGACCAGGAAGAAATGGACGAGGTCATGCAACAGGATAATCTCACTATCTCAGTCAACCTCAATATGGGGGCAGCAAGTGGTCGAGCTTGGGGCTGTGATTTATCCTATGATTATGTGAAAATTAACGCTTTGTATAGAACTTAGGAGTCAGGTATGGAAAATCTCATTGTCATTAAAATTGGTGGAGTGGCTAGCAAACAGTTGTCACAAGGCTTTATGAAACAAATTAAAAAATGGAAGCAGGCAGGTAAACAGGTCATTATCGTTCATGGTGGTGGCTTTGCAATCAATAAGTTGATGGAGGAACGCCAGCTGCCTGTTGAAAAGGTGGATGGTCTGCGTGTGACTAGTTTGGAAGCCATGGAGTTGGTGGCCTATGGACTCCTTGAGCAGGTAGGAAAAGACATGGTCGCTAGTCTCAATGCGGCCGGCTGTGATTGCTTGCAGCTCAACGCCAATCTTGGCAAGGTCATCCAAGCTGACTTTTTAGACCAGGAAAAATACGGTTATGTGGGCAGGGTAAAGGCCATCAACACAGTCTATTTAGAAGCTATTTTACAAGAAGGCTTGACCCCTGTAATTGCATCCATGGGTGGGAAAGGTGACCAACTGCTCAATATCAATGCTGACTATGTAGCAACAGCCCTTGCTATCGCACTCAAGGCGAAACGGTTGATTCTGATGACAGACGTTCCAGGTGTCAAGGAAGCTGGGCAAATTCTAGCCCAGCTGAGCACCAAGCAAGCCCAGGAAAAAATCAGCTCAGGTGTTATCACTGGTGGCATGGTCCCTAAAATCAAGGGAGCCAGTCAAACCGTAGAAGCGGGTGTCCAGACGGTTCTCATCAGTGACAACCTGGTCAAAGGGACCCTGATTAGTCTAGCTTAAGAAGGTGATGTATGAGTAACTTATTCCAAAATTATAAGCGGGATGCTATTGAATTTGTCAAAGCAGATGGCAATTACTTGTTTGACCAGGCTGGCAATGCCTATCTGGATTTTTCATCAGGCATCGGTGTGACCAATCTCGGTTTTCATCCTGCTATTAAAAATGCTGTCAAAAACCAGTTGGAAGAAATCTGGCATACCCCAAATCTCTATCAAAACAGCCTGCAGGAAGAAGTGGCAGAGCTCCTCATTGGACACAGAGACTATCTGGCTTTTTTCTGTAATTCTGGCGCTGAGAGCAATGAAGCCGCCATCAAATTGGCTAGAAAAGCCACTGGCAAATCAGATATTATCTGCTTTAAACAGTCTTTCCATGGACGTACCTATGCCGCCATGTCCGCCACCGGTCAGGAAAAAATTCAAATAGGCTTTGCGCCATTAGTTCCTGGGTTCTCCTATGCAGATTATAATGATTTAGAATCGGTCAAGGATTTAGTAGGTCCGCAAACGGCCGCTATCATGTTGGAACTAGTTCAGGGAGAGGGCGGTGTGACACCAGCAGACAAAGATTTTATTGGACAACTAGCAGCCTTATGTCAGACAGCTGGTATTTTATTGATTGTGGATGAGGTCCAAACTGGGATTGGTCGGACGGGCAGTCTCTTTGCCTTTGAACAGTATGAGATTGAGCCGGATATCATCACTCTCGCCAAGGGCTTGGCCAATGGTCTGCCAGTTGGAGCCATGTTGGGCAAATCTAGTCTCGGTTCAGCTTTTTCCTTCGGGAGTCATGGAACAACCTTCGGTGGCAACAAGCTAGCCCTGTCTAGCAGCAAACAAGTCTTGGAAATCATGACCCCAGATTTTCTCCAGCAAGTTCAAGACAAGGCTGATTATCTTCAAGAGCAACTAAAAGAAAAACTAGGGTATTTGCCAGCTGTTCTGGACATTCGAGGGCCGGGCATGATGGTCGGCATTGAAACGGATGCGGATTTAGAGCAGATTGTGGTAGCTGCGCGGCAAAATGGCTTGATTGTCCTGACTGCTGGTAGCAATGTCATCCGCCTCCTGCCACCTTTGACTATCACGAGAGTAGAAATTGACCAGGCGGTTGCTGTTTTAGAGAAGGTTATGGCAGGACAGCATTAGGAAAGGAGATTAAAAAAATGACAAATATATTTAAGGGGAGAAGTTTTCTGGCAGAAAAGGATTTTTCTGCGGCAGAATTTGAATGGCTGATTGATTTTTCGGCCCATTTGAAGGACTTAAAAAAACGCAATATTCCCCATCGTTATCTGGAAGGGAAGAACATTGCCTTACTATTTGAAAAAACATCAACAAGGACCCGGGCAGCCTTTACCGTTGCTGCTGTTGATTTAGGAGCTCATCCAGAATATCTAGGTGCTAATGACATTCAACTAGGTAAGAAGGAATCCACTGAGGACACCGCCAAGGTCTTGGGGCGTATGTTTGATGGGATTGAATTTCGCGGTTTTAGCCAGGACATGGTGGAAGATTTGGCTACATTTTCTGGAGTGCCTGTTTGGAATGGTTTGACAGATGCCTGGCATCCAACTCAGATGTTGGCGGATTTCCTGACCATCAAGGAAGAATTCGGTAGTCTGGCTGGCTTGACCCTGGTTTATTGTGGAGATGGCCGTAATAATGTCGCCAATTCCTTGCTGGTTACAGGGGCACTCTTGGGGGTTAATGTCCATATTTTCTCGCCAAAGGAACTCTTTCCAGAGCAGTCGGTTTTGGATTTGGCACAATCCTTTGCGGCAGCTTCAGGAGCTAACATTCTCTTGACAGAAGATGCTGACCAGGCAGTTAAAGGAGCAGATGTCCTCTATACAGATGTTTGGGTGTCTATGGGTGAGGAAGATAAATTTCAAGAGCGCATTTCCCTCCTAAAAAATTACCAGGTCAATATGGAATTGATTAAAAAAGCTGATAACGACAAGCTGATTTTCCTCCATTGTCTGCCAGCCTTCCATGATACCCATACGGTCTATGGCAAGGATGTAGCGGAAAAATTTGGCATCAAGGAAATGGAGGTTACGGATGAAGTCTTTAGGAGCAAGTATGCTCGCCATTTCGAACAGGCTGAAAACCGGATGCACACTATCAAGGCTGTCATGGCCGTAACCCTGGGCGATCCATTCGTACCCCGTGTATAGCATAAAAAAGAGCAACTCTGTCATAGCAGAATGCTCTTTTTTCTTATAAATTCCAATCAAGCTCTGGCCCCACCGGCACAATTCCCGTCGGATTGATGGTCTTGTGGCTACCATAGTAGTGGCGCTTGATGTGGTCAAAGTCCACCGTTTCCGCAATTCCAGGCAGATTGTAGATGCGCTTAGTATAGGCCCAAAGGTTTGGAAAATCGGCTATCGCCTTGATGTTACACTTGAAGTGACCGTAGTAAACCGAGTCAAATCGCACCAAGGTCGTAAAGAGCCGGATATCCGCCTCCGTGAATACATCCCTGACCAGATAAGTCTGTTTACTCAATAACTCCTCCAGCTTATCAAGCGCAGCAAAGAGCGCCTGGACTTCCCTCTCATAGACTGCCTGATCTGTGGCAAAGCCTGCCTTATAAACTCCGTTGTTGATGTTTGGATAGACAAAGTCGTTCATACTATCGATGTCCGCCTGCAAGTCTGCTGGATAATAATCATCATAGTTGCCTGTCAGCTCGTTAAATGCTGAGTTAAACATGCGCATGATTTCCGCAGATTCATTATTGACGATAGTATTGGTTTTCTTATCCCATAGGACAGGAACAGTCACACGACCAGTGTAGTTTGGATCCGCCTTGAGGTAGACTTGATAGAGATATTTGCTACCCAAAATACTATCGCCAATGACCCCAGGTCCTTCCTCGAGGGTCCAACCATTTTCCAGCATGAGGGGATGGACGACAGACAGAGAAATATGGTCTTCTAGACCTTTCAATTTTCGCATGATTAAGGTCCGACTGGCCCACGGACAGGCTAGAGAAATGTAGAGGTGGTAGCGGCCGCTTTCAGCCTTAAAACCACCAGTTCCAGTTGGTCCAGCCTCTCCGTCAGCTGTAATCCAGTTACGGAATTGCGTCACAGTGCGGATAAAATTGCCACCGGTAGACTTGGTGTCATACCATTGGTCTACCCATTTTCCATCATGTAAAAGTCCCATAAGTTTAGTAGCCTCCTGTTTGAAAAAAGGAAATCCAAGAAGGACTCAGATTTCCGGTGTAAAAAATATATCACTAATTATTAGTATAATCAACAAGCATTAACCTGTCAAGAAAAATGTTTTGTGGAAAATCGACACCGCACAAATTCAAGAAATCTAAGAAAACACGATAAAAAACAGTCAAACTTGAGTTGATTGGAAATTTATAGGATAATGCAAGGGAATTAAGGATTTGGCGCATATGTGCTAACAGAAATCCCCTAGGTCCTGCCAGACCAAGGGGATTTTTTCTGGGTTAGAAGACACTAACTGTGTATGTTACTTGTCGAAGCGGTTGTCTAACCATCACACCCCCAGCCAGCTAATAAATGCTTCAATGGCTGCAACAAGTACTATTTCGAGGATTTGACTCATAATCGTTACCATCCTTTCTAAGGCGGCATCGTTAGTGTCTTTGCTATCATACAATAATAAAAGAGCTAAAAAGAACTGTTTTTTTATAGTTGGTCTGCTGTCCAAACTGTGTTAAAATAGTTTTATGCGTTTAGACAAATGTATGGAGGCGGCTCAGATTGGCTCCCGCAAGCAGGTAAAAAAACTTTTCAAAGCCCAGCGGATTTGCATTGACGGACAGGTCGCAACCAGCCTAAGCCAAATTGTGGACCCAGCTCTGCAGGAAATTGTTGTCCAAGGAAAACAGATAGCATTGGCAGGCGCTAGCTATTTTCTTCTTCACAAGCCGGCCGGAGTAGTATCAGCTGTGACGGATAGCCAGCATCAGACGGTCATCGACTGCATTCAGCCAGAGGATCGGGCGACTGGGCTATATCCAGTGGGGCGTTTGGATAGGGACACGGAAGGCCTGGTCCTCATCACCAACAATGGACCTCTAGGCTTTCGGATGCTCCATCCCAAGCACCATGTGGACAAGACCTATTATGTAGAGGTCAATGGCCCGCTTAGCCAGGATGCGCCCACTTTCTTTGCCTCAGGCGTAACCTTTTTGGACGGCACACGCTGCCAGCCCTGTCAGCTGACGGTTGATTTTTCTTCTTTGGAACATAGCAGAGCGACCATCAAGCTGGCAGAAGGCAAGTTTCATCAGGTCAAGAAAATGTTTTTAGCCTATGGTGTCAAGGTGACTTATCTGCGACGGATCAGTTTTGGCGGCTTCGCATTAGGAGATTTACCTCTGGGTCAATACAGAACCTTAACCCAAACAGAAATCCAACATTTGCTAACCTATTTTGATTGAGGAGAAAAGTATGAATCTATACGATTTTTCAGTGAAGAAAATGGACGGCAGCCAGCAAGACCTGTCTGATTTTGCTGGTCAAGTCTTGCTGGTAGTCAATACGGCACCGGGATGTGGTCTGGCACCCCAGTATAAGGAATTGCAGGAATTGTACGAAAGCTACCAAGATGAAGGATTTGTGGTTCTAGATTTTCCCTGCAATCAGTTTGCCAATCAAGCTAGTGGAACGGACCGAGAAATTCACCAAGCTTGTAGTATAAATTTTGGTACGACCTTCCCTCGTTTCTCAAAAATCAAGGTTAATGGTCCCGAGGCAGATCCGTTCTATCAATGGCTGAAAAAAGAAAAATCCAGCCTTTTGGGCAGGAGCATTGAATGGAATTTTACCAAATTTTTGATTGACAGACAGGGGCGGGTTGTTAAGCGCTATCTGCCGACAACTCCACCTAGCAAGTTGAAAAAGGACATCGAAAAATTGCTGAAAATAAGAGCCTAGGTCTTTCCCGGGCTCTTATTATTTATAGATATTTCCGTGCAACTTCCAAGTCGCCGTCGTAGGCGGCTTTTTCGTCATTGACAATCTGGTAGGCATCAGCTCCCTTGCCTGCGATGATGACTGCGTCCCGAGATGAACTAGTTTGGCTCAAAGCGGTACGGATAGCTTCTTCTCGGTCCAAGATAAAGTCACTTGGGCGAGTCATATGGGAACGGATTTGCTGGGCAATTGCTGCGGGATCTTCACGGTTGGGATCATCAGCTGTTAGAATGACCTCAACCTGTGGATAGTCATTGAGCAGAAGACCGAAGTCCTTGCGGCGACTTTCTCCCTTGTTGCCAGGAGCCCCAAGGATTAGGATAACTTTGCCTGTCTGGTGTTCCAATACGACATCGATCAGCTTTTTCACGCTGTCGCCGTTGTGGGCGTAGTCCACGAAGACCTTGGCACCGTTTTGCTGGGTCAGGACTTCCATACGGCCAGGGACATTGGTTTGGGCAATTCCTGTGTGAATGTCCTCCAGGCTCACACCCAAACGGAGACAGGCCAGTCCTGCTGCGATGGCATTTTCTTGGTTGAAACCACCGATCAGCTGGATGTCGTAGTGGCCAGCTAATTTGCCAGTCGCTGTGAAGTCAAAACCTGCTGACTGGCTAATCTGGTTTTCAGAAGTCGGTCCATAAAAGTCATGATCTTTGGAGCTGACTTGCTCTTTCACGACTTCAAAATGGTCCATTCCAGCATTGACAATAACCGCTCTGCTATTGTCCATCAAAAGCCGCTTGTGGTAGAAATAGTCCTCAAAGGTCGGGTGCTCAATGGGGCCGATGTGGTCAGGGCTGATGTTGAGAAAAACGCCGACATCAAAGGTCAGCCCGTAAACCCGCTTGACCAGATAGGCCTGGCTGGACACCTCCATAATCAAGTGGGTCATGCCGTTCTTGACCGCCTCCGCCATCATGGCAAAGAGGTCCAGGCTTTCAGGTGTGGTCAGGGCAGATTTGAAGAAGGTTTTACCGTCTAGCGTGGTGTTCATGGTCGAAAGCATGGCAGGCTTGTGGTTGATTTTAAGAATGTTAAAAGCAAAATAAGCCGCCGTTGTCTTACCCTTGGTGCCGGTGAAGGCCAGGAGTTTGAGATTTTTCTGGGGATGACCATGAAATTCCATAGCAATCAGGCTCATAGCCTGCTTGATGTCCTGGACGATGATGGCAGGAATGTCGACTTCGTAGTCGATTTCAGACACGTAAAAAGCAAGTCCAGCCTCGATAGCCTTTTCCAGAAATTCCTTCTTAAAGGCCAAACCCTTGGCAAAAAAGAGGGTCGTTGGGCTAACAGTCCGGCTGTCATAGCTGAGAGAGTCAAACTGGACATCCGTCCAAGTGCTATCAATCTGATTATTTTGTTTGATCTGGCGGAAGTTGTCATCCGCTTTTAAGATGTCTACTACACGTTCAATTTTTATCATGTTTCTATTGTAAACCTATCAGGGACATTTGACAAGTCAGGACAAGAAAACCCTCTGGGAAATGCACGAGAGGGCAAGTAACTAGGCAATGAATTCTAACCAGAATCCCAAGAAGACGATTCCGACACAAAGATAAATCAACCAATCCTTTTTCAGATTGCCCTTCTTGGAAAAGAAGGATTGGTAGAGAGTGAAAGGAATCAAAATCGGTTGTAAGTATATCCACCAGTTATATTCATTGTCCAAAATAGCTCCCAAACTATATAGTATCAAGCAAATGGCCATGTAAAAATCCAGGCTGCGGTAAAACTGTTTGTTAAACTGTTTGAACATCCTAGTAGCCCCTATATATCACGATAGCACCAAGCCACAGAAGTAGCAAGGCAATGACAAGCCAAATGGTTCTGGTTTTCGAAAAGCGATGCTTGGGCTTGAAAAAGGCCCGATAAGCATGAATGAGCAGAGTCAGAGATAAAAACAGATTTAAAGGCAGGTACTGACTTTCCGGGTAACTAAGCCAGATATGTCCAATCTGAATCATCCAGAAAATCAACCAATAAAACTCCGAATAGCGATAAAAATCTTTTTGGAATGTCATAGGAACCTCCTTTGAAAGCTCTTTCACAAGTATAGTATATCAATTCTTAAGGATGTTGTCCAGGATTTTTATGTAAATGTTCACAGGGTGTTATAGCTAAAAACTATAAGAAAGCTCTAGTTTTTCCTATAGGAAATCTTCGGTTTCTTTCTCAAAAATAAGCCAATTTCTGCTAGACTAGTAGATATAGAAACGAGGTAGAGAAGATGACAGAATTAAAAATAGATACGATTTTGGCCCGGACGGGCATAAATAGTGACGAGAAGTCGGGAGCCCTCATATCGCCTATCCACCTTTCGACTACCTACCAGCATCCGGAGTTCGGCCAGTCCACAGGTTTTGATTATACCCGCACCAAAAATCCGACCCGTGCTAGTTTGGAAAAAACTCTGGCAGCGATTGAGAAGGCGGACTATGCCCTGGTGACCAGCTCAGGAATGGCGGCTCTGGTCTTGCTTTTCAACGGCTTTCCAGTCGGCAGTCGAATTGTGGCAGCGCGTGATCTCTACGGCGGTTCTTTCCGCTGGTTTAACGAGCAGGAGAGCCTGGGGCGTTTCAGCTTTACCTATGCCAATAGCGAGGAGGATCTACTAGAGGCCATTGACGACCAGACCGACTACGTTTTCCTTGAGACACCGACCAACCCGCTCATGGTGGAGTTTGACATTGCTAAGGTTTCGGCTGTCGCCCATGCCAAAGGTGCCAAGGTCATTGTCGATAATACCTTTTACAGTCCGATTTATCAAAATCCTCTGACGCTGGGTGCTGACGTGGTCCTGCATTCTGCGACCAAGTATCTGTCTGGTCACAATGATGTCTTGGCTGGAGTTCTCATGACCAATGACCAGGCTATTTACGACAAGCTCTTCTATGACCAAAATACGACTGGTCCAACCCTGTCGCCGCTGGATGCCTACCTGCTCATGCGTGGTCTCAAAACCCTGTCGATCCGCATGGAACGTGCGACTCAGAATGCTCAGAAGATTGTGGCTTATTTGGAGAATAGCCCAGCAGTTAAGCAGGTTTACTATACCGGCAAGGGTGGCATGATTTCTGTTAAGGTTGCAGATGAGGCGACCATTCCCCGCATTCTCAACAGCCTTGAGATTTTTACCTTTGCGGAAAGTTTGGGTGGGGTGGAAAGTTTGATTACCTATCCAGCGACCCAGACCCATGCTGATATTCCAGCAGAAACCCGTCATTCCTATGGTCTGACAGACGATTTACTCCGTCTATCTATTGGAATTGAGGATGCGGATGATTTGATTGCTGATTTGAAACAAGCCTTGGAGGGATCAGATGACTAGCTATGATTTTACCAGCCGGCCCAACCGATTGGGCCAACATGCAGAAAAATGGCGTAAGGTGGAAGAGGATTCAGACCTCTTGCCACTGTGGATTGCAGACATGGATTTTGAGCCTTTACCAGAAATCCGCCAAGCTATCCGTGACTATGCTGTCCAGCACATTTTTGGCTATCCCTATGTCAGCGAGGGGCTTTATCAGTCCATTATTGATTGGGAAAGAAACCAGCATGGCTACGAGATTGAGCGCGATAGCATTCTCTTGGTCGAAGGAGTTGTACCAGCTTTGACCATTGCCATTCAGGCCTTTACCAAGGAAGGAGATGCAGTCCTCATCAACACACCTGCCTATCCTCCCTTTGCGCGGACTATCAAGCTCAACAACCGCCGCTTGGTGACTAATTCTCTTGTCAAGTCAGACGGAATTTTTACCATTGACTTGGAAAAATTAGAAAAAGACATCCTCGAAAATGAGGTCAAGATTTATATTTTTTGTAATCCACACAACCCCGGTGGCCGTGTGTGGACCAAGGAAGAAGTGGCTGCTGTTGGCCAGCTCTGCCAGAAACATGGCGTCCTTCTGGTTTCAGATGAAATCCACCAGGATTTAGCCCTCTTTGGCAATCAGCACCAGTCCTTCAATACAGTTGATGACCGATTCAAGGAATTTTCGATTGTCCTATCGTCTGCGACTAAGACTTTCAATATTGCAGGCACCAAAAATAGCTTTGCCATTATTGAAAATCCAGAACTGCGGAAGATTTTTACCAAACGTCAATTGGCCAATAATCAGCATGAAATTCCTGCTATCGGCTTGATTACCACCGAAACAGCCTTCCGTTATGGAGCCGATTGGTTGGCAGAATTGAAAAAAGTCATCGAAACAAATGTTGATTTTACAGTGGATTATCTGGAAACCCATACCAGGATTCAGGTCATGAAACCACAGGGGACTTATTTAATCTGGCTAGATTTTTCAGCTTACGGCCTGAGTCAGGCTGACCTTATAGAAAAATTAGAAAAAGAGGCTAAAGTCCTCCTCAATGACGGTCTGGTCTTCGGCAGCGACGGTAAGCAGCATGCACGATTAAATGTTGCAGCACCTTTTGATACCATTAAAGAAGCCAGTGAGCGGATTGCAAGGGTCTTTGGGAAGGAGGCTAGTCTAGCTTGAACGATAAAAGAGAAGAAAAGACAGAAAAAGAAAAGATGCTGGCGGGGCAGATGTACAATGCAGCAGATAGTGAATTGGTAGCCTTGCGGGAGCAGGCCAGAGTTTACCGCCAGGCCTTTAATGCTGCAGAGTTGGACAGCTCCAAACGAACAGAAATTGCCAAGCAGTGGCTGGGAACAACGGGGGAGCGGATTTACATCGAATCACCCCTGACCTTGGACTATGGTTGCAATATCCACGTCGGAGAAGATTTTTATGCCAATTTCAACTGGACTGTTTTGGATACTTGCCCTGTGACCATCGGAAAGAATGCTATGTTGGGACCAAATGTTCAGTTTTACACAGCCCTTCATCCGCTCAAGGCAGAGGAACGCATTGCTGGACCTGAATATGGAGCGCCGATTGAGATTGGCGATAATGTCTGGATTGGTGGGGGTGCTATTATCCTGGCTGGCGTGACCTTGGGTGACAACGTCGTGGTCGGAGCGGGTTCTGTCGTGACCAAATCTTTCGGAGACAATGTCGTACTGGCTGGCAATCCGGCCCGTGTTATTAAGACCATTGACTAGATAAAAAGTATTTTCAACTACAGTGATGACCATCTTCTAAAATGAAAAAATGATTTCTATCTGGTTTTGGCAAGCATTTTTCCTGAAATTTTGGTAGAATATAGTGACATGAAACTTCACAGTCTCTAATGTCCGCAATAAACATCAAAGAGAGGTTTTATCATCATGGGGAAATTCCAAGTTATTTCACACCCACTTATCCAGCACAAATTGTCTATCCTTCGTCGGACGACAACTTCTACAAAAGATTTCCGTGAGCTGGTTAATGAAATTGCCATGCTAATGGGCTACGAAGTCTTGCGTGACTTGCCATTGGAAGATGTAGAAATCGAAACACCGATTACAAAGACGGTTCAAAAGCAGATTGCAGGTAAAAAATTGGCAATCGTTCCAATCCTGCGTGCCGGTATTGGTATGGTGGACGGCTTGCTCAGCCTAGTACCAGCAGCCAAAGTTGGTCACATCGGTATGTACCGTGATGAAGAGACCCTCCAACCCGTTGAATATTTGGTGAAATTACCAGAGGATATCGACCAACGCCACATCCTTGTTGTGGACCCAATGCTTGCAACAGGTGGTTCAGCTATTCTTGCTGTTGATTCGTTGAAAAAACGTGGTGCATCCAATATCAAATTTGTGGCCCTCGTATCAGCTCCAGAAGGTGTAAAGGCTCTTCAAGAAGCTCATGCAGATATCGACATCTACACAGCTGCCCTGGATGAAAAACTCAACGAAAAAGGCTATATCGTCCCTGGTCTGGGAGATGCAGGTGACCGCCTCTTCGGTACAAAATAAGTAGATAAAGAAATCAGCTCGGCTGGTTTCTTTTTCTGTGTTAAATATTTGACCAATTTTGACTATTGGTATATAATAGGCACATATCTATCTCGAAAAGGAGTATTCTTATGATTCCAGTAGTTATTGAACAAACCAGTCGTGGTGAGCGTTCTTATGATATTTATTCCCGTTTGCTCAAGGACCGTATCGTCATGTTGACAGGACCGGTGGAGGACAATATGGCTAATTCTATCATTGCCCAATTGCTCTTCCTTGATGCGCAAGATCCGACTAAAGACATTTATCTCTATGTCAATACCCCAGGTGGATCTGTGTCAGCAGGTCTTGCTATCGTGGATACCATGAACTTTATCAAGGCAGACGTCCAGACAATTGTTATGGGAACAGCAGCATCTATGGGAACCATCATTGCATCTAGTGGTGCCAAGGGCAAACGTTTCATGTTGCCAAATGCCGAGTACATGATCCACCAACCAATGGGTGGAACTGGCGGCGGTACACAACAAACCGACATGGCAATTGCTGCAGAACACTTGCTTAAAACCCGTAATAAATTAGAAAAAATCTTGGCTGACAATTCAGGTAAAACAGTCAAGCAAATCCACAAGGATGCGGAGCGTGATTACTGGATGACCGCTGAAGAAACCTTGGCATACGGCTTCATTGACCAAATCATGGATAACAGCAAAACTAAATAAAATAAGGAAAGGGCTGGATTTGGTCCTTTTCATTTTCCCTGGAAAAGGGTATAATTATAGATAGAAATGTCTGAGGAGAAGTCCATGTTTGAGAAAAAAGAACGCACCAGCCTAACTGTTTATTTGCATTATAATCGGGATTCCAGAAAACTCAACCACTACGGTGACATGATTTACCATTCAAAGCGCCTGCGTTATGTTATATTATATGTTAATGCAGAAAAAGCTGAGGAAGTCATGAGCAAGCTCAAAAAAGAGAAGTTTGTCAAAAAAGTAGTTCCTTCCTACATCAAGGAACTGGATCAGAATTTTGTTGGCAATCTATGGCGGGATGAGCAAAATCCCGTTACTTTGTAATTAGAGAAGGAGTAGGTTTAAATGAGCCTGCTTTTCTTTTTGTTGGAGCTGTAAAAATTTTAAAAAATTTTTATCATTTTTGTTGACAATTTTCTGATAATTCTGTATATTAGATACATCGTAAAAATTTAAGAAAGTTTTAAGGTATTTTCATGAAAAAAAGAAAATTTGCAGTAGCAATCGCTACATTTACTTCAGCGGCTCTCCTTGCTGCCTGTGGCGCAGCTCCAACAAGCACTTCATCAGCAGCTGGTAACGAAGCTGGTGACACGATTAAATTGGGTTACAACTTGGAATTATCAGGTGCTGTAGCAGCATACGGACAAGCTGAGAAAAACGGTGCTGACCTTGCTGTTGAGGAAATCAATGCAGCTGGCGGTGTCGACGGTAAACAAATCGAAGTTGTTTCAAAAGACAACAAATCTGACAACGCTGAAGCAGCGACTGTTACAACCAACCTTGCAACAGAAGAAAAAGTTCTTGCGATGATTGGTCCTGCAACATCAGGTGCTGTAGCTGCGGCAACTCCAGGTGCGACACAAGCAGGCGTTCCATTGATTACACCTTCTGGTACACAGGACGATTTGACAGCTAAAGATGGTAAGGTTGAAGAATATGTCTTCCGTTCAACTTTCCAAGATAGCTTCCAGGGTCAAGTCTTGGCTACATTTGCGACAAAGACACTTGATGCTAAGAAAGTTGTTCTTTACTCAGACAACTCAAGTGACTACGCAAAAGGTATCGCTAAAGCCTTCAAAGAAGCTTACAAGGGTGAAATCGTTGTTGAAGAAACTTACCAATCAGGCGATAAGGACTTCCAGGCTGCTTTGACAAAATTGAAAGATCAAGATTTTGATGCAATCATCATCCCAGGTTACTACACTGAAGCTGGTTTGATTACAAAACAAGCGCGTGAAATGGGTATCGACAAGCCAATCCTTGGTCCTGACGGATTTGCGGATGCTAAATTCATCGAAGGTGCTGGCAGCAAGAATGCGACAAATGTTTACTACGTATCTGGTTACTCTACTAAAGTAGCACTTTCTGACAAGGCAACAAACTTCGTTGATGCTTATAAGAAAAAGTTCGGTGAAGAGCCAAATATGTTTGCAGCCCTTGCTTACGATGCAGTATACATGGCAGCTGATGCAGCAGAAGGTGCAAAAACTTCAAAAGATGTAGCAACAAACCTTGCTGGCTTGAAAGACTTTGAAGGTGTAACTGGTCCAATCTCAATCGATGAAAACCACAACCCTATCAAATCTGCTATCATGGTTAAATTGGAAAACGGTGCAGAAGCTTCAGCAGAAGCAGTAAGCGCTGAATAAGCTAAAAAATGCAATCTGGGGAGGCTTGGACCTCTCCAGATATTATTTATGTTATAGAAAGTTTGGTGACTATATGCTCCAGCAATTGGTGAATGGTCTTATCTTGGGAAGTGTCTATGCCTTGATTGCCTTGGGTTATACCATGGTTTACGGCATTATCAAGTTGATTAACTTTGCCCACGGTGACCTTTATATGATGGGGGCCTTTATTGGTTATTATCTGATTAATGCCTTCCAGCTAAATTTCTTTGTTGCGCTTGTTTTGACCATGGTTTTAACAGCAGCCTTGGGTGTGCTGATTGAATTCTTGGCCTACCGTCCATTGCGCAACTCAACTAAGATTGCGGCCTTGATTACGGCTATCGGTGTGTCCTTCTTCCTTGAATACGGTATGGTTTATCTCTTTGGTGCCAATACACGTGCCTTCCCTCAAGCTCTTGAGACGGTTAAATTCAACCTTGGTCCGATTACTGTGACCAATGTTCAGTTGACGATTTTGGGTGTCTCTGTTTTCCTCATGTTGGCTCTGCAATTTATCGTCCAAAAAACCAAAATGGGTAAGGCCATGCGTGCGGTTTCTGTAGACAGTGACGCGGCTCAGCTCATGGGAATTAACGTCAACTCGACCATTAGTTTTACCTTTGCTCTTGGGTCTGCTCTTGCAGGTGCGGCAGGGGTCTTGATTGGTCTTTACTATAACTCTGTGGAACCTCTGATGGGGATGGCGCCAGGTCTTAAGGCCTTTGTAGCGGCCGTTCTCGGTGGTATTGGTATTATTCCAGGTGCGGCTCTCGGTGGCTTTATCATCGGTCTCTTGGAAACCCTGGCGGTAACTGTCGGTCTTTCCAGCTACCGTGATGCAGTTGTATATGGTATCTTGATTGTCATCCTCTTGGTGCGTCCAGCAGGTATTTTAGGTAAAAATGTGAAGGAGAAGGTGTAAGTTTATGAAACAAAATATCAAACCAATTTTAACCTGGCTTGCTCTTGTCCTTGTTATCTTTGCAGTTCTTTCTGCCTTGATTGGCTCTGGTGCCCTGGGGCTTTACTATATACAGATTTTGATGGGGATTGGAATTTCTATCATCATGGCTTTGGGAACCAACCTTGTTCTCGGTTTTTCAGGTCAGTTTTCGCTGGGTCAGGCTGGTTTTATGGCAATTGGTGCCTATGCGACAGCTATTTTGACCAAGGCTAATCCTACCTATGCAGGCTTTTATCTGTCTATTCTTGTGGGCTGTCTTGTAGCTGCCCTGGTAGCCCTGGTGGTCGGTATCCCAACTCTTCGTCTAAAGGGTGACTACTTAGCTATTGCAACCCTTGGTGTGGCTGAGATTATCCGTATTGCCATTATCAATGGTGGTGACTTGACCAACGGTGCTGCTGGTTTGACAGGCATCTTGCCGTATACAACTTGGACAGTTGTCTTTCTATTTGTAGTAGTGTTGACGGTTCTGATTCTCAACTTCTTACGGAGCTCATTTGGCCGTCAGGTTATCGCTGTGCGTGAAAATGAAATCGCTGCGGAATCCATGGGTGTTAATACAACCAAAGTCAAGGTAACAGTCTTTGTTATCGCGGCTATCCTATCAAGTATCGCAGGTTCTCTCTACGTTGGTTATATCGGTACGGTTGTACCTAAAGACTTTACTATCATGCGTTCGATTGATTACTTGATTATCGCGGTGCTTGGTGGCTTGGGTTCTATGACAGGTACAATTTTGGCGGCCCTTGTTCTTGGTTTCCTCAATATGTTCCTGCAAAATTTCTCAGACCTTCGGATGATTATTTACTCATTGGCTCTTATTTTGGTCATGGTTTTCCGTCCAGGTGGTCTGCTCGGTACATGGGAATTAACCTTCTCATCATTCTTTAAGAAAAAAGCGAAGGAGGGCAAAGATGGCGCTTCTGGAAATTAAAAATTTGACCAAGCACTTCGGTGGTTTGACTGCTGTTGGCGACGTTACCATGGAGCTCAATGAAGGTGAGTTGGTCGGCTTGATTGGTCCTAACGGTGCTGGTAAGACAACCCTCTTCAACCTTTTGACCGGTGTTTACGAGCCGAGCGAGGGAACTGTGACGCTTGGCGGTCACTTGCTTAATGGTAAGGCACCTTACAAGATTGCATCTCTTGGTCTCTCACGTACCTTCCAAAATATTCGTCTGTTCAAGGATATGACGGTTTTGGAAAATGTATTGGTTGGATTTGCCAATCATCACAAACCGCATCTCTTGGCTTCCTTCCTGCGCTTGCCTAAGTATTACCAGAGCGAGGCGGATTTGAAGGCTAAGGCTATGGAACTCTTGGCAATTTTCGATTTAGACAAGGATGCAGACTCGCTGGCGAAAAACTTGCCTTATGGTCAGCAACGTCGTCTGGAAATCGTTCGTGCCCTTGCGACAGAACCGAAAATTTTGTTCTTGGATGAGCCAGCGGCTGGTATGAACCCACAGGAAACGGCAGAATTGACCGAACTCATCCGCCGTATTCAAAAGGAATTTGGCATTACCATTATCCTGATTGAGCACGATATGAGCCTGGTTATGAAAGTGACTGAGAGGATTTATGTTCTGGAGTACGGCCGTTTGATTGCCCATGGAACGCCTGAAGAAATCCGGACCAACAAACGTGTAATTGAAGCATACCTTGGAGGTGAAGCATAATGGCCATGTTAGAAGTAAAAAATCTTTCTGTCAACTACGGTGCGATTGAAGCCGTCAAGGATGTGAGCTTTGAAGTAAATGAGGGCGAAGTTGTGACCCTTATAGGCGCCAATGGTGCAGGCAAGACCTCTATCCTCCGCACCATCTCAGGCTTGGTTCGTCCGTCTGCCGGAAGCATTTCTTTCCTCGGAAATGAGATCCAAAAAGTTCCAGCTCGTAAAATCGTGGCAGATGGTTTGTCTCAAGTACCAGAAGGTCGTCACGTTTTTGCAGGCTTGACGGTTATGGAAAACTTAGAAATGGGTGCCTTCCTTCGTAACAACCGTGAGGAAAATCAGGCAAATCTGAAAAAGATTTTTGACCGTTTCCCACGCTTAGAAGAACGTAAGAACCAAGATGCAGCCACTCTTTCAGGTGGTGAGCAGCAGATGTTGGCAATGGGGCGTGCCCTCATGAGCCAGCCAAAACTCTTGCTTCTTGACGAACCTTCAATGGGATTGGCGCCAATCTTTATCCAAGAAATCTTTGATATTATCCAAGATATTCAAAAACAAGGGACAACAGTCCTCTTGATTGAACAAAATGCCAACAAGGCCCTCGCAATCGCAGATCGCGGCTACGTCCTAGAAACAGGAAAAGTTGTCCTCTCTGGAACTGGAAAAGAACTCCTTGCATCAGATGAAGTCAGAAAAGCGTATCTGGGTGGCTGACATGCTATAATAATGCTACAAGGCTTTCATTCAGTTGTATCACGGAGTTGCTACTTCTGAAATCCAATACGAAATGAGCGTAGCACTCTAATTTAATACTTTGCGAGCAATCAGTAAATCTGGTTGCTTTTCTTGCTTTCAAGCTGTAAATCAAAAATATGGTAGTCTATTGTTGACTTGTGATTGTTTCATGAGTGTTTTCATTTTTGTGATCCAGTTTGTGCCTCACAATCAAATTTCGCTCTCCAAAACAAGCTCGCTTCCTATCCTTAAGTTCATCTTTTGCCCTTATTTGTAGCAGAAATTCTCAAAACTATTGACAGAAATCAAATAAAATAGTAGTATAGAGTCAAATAGAACCTTTAACTGAGTCCAGAGAGGCTGGAAAGGTATCATGGTAAGCATCTTAGAAGTCGAATTTCTAAGCTCATTTCGTGAACCCTGTCCAGAGTAGGCAGGGTTTTTCTGTGTACAGAAAGGATACTATGAAAGAAAAACGCCCCATTATTGCCTTGGATTTCGCAAGTAGTCAAGAAGTCGTTGATTTTTTGACTCATTTCCCAAGTCAGGAAAAACTCTATCTCAAGGTTGGAATGGAGCTCTACTATGCGGAAGGTCCGGCTATTATCAAAGACCTGAAAGACCGCGGGCACAGCATTTTCCTAGACCTGAAACTTCATGATATTCCCAATACGGTCCAATCGGCTATGTCGGTGTTGGCAAAGCTGGGAGTTGATATGACCAATGTTCATGCAGCCGGGGGAGTAGAGATGATGCAATCGGCTAGAAAGGGACTGGGACCTGGACCAATCTTGATCGCTGTGACCCAGCTGACCTCGACTTCGGAAGAGCAGATGCAGGCGGATCAGAATATCCAGACTAGCCTGGTGGATGCAGTGGTCCACTACGCCAAAAAGGCTCAGGAAGCAGAACTGGACGGTGTCGTTTGCTCGGCTCAGGAGGTCGATTTGATCAAGCAGGCCACTGGTGCGGCCTTTGCCTGTCTGACACCAGGAATTCGACCAGCTGGTAGCGAAGTGGGTGATCAAAAACGGGTTGTTACTCCAGCACAGGCGGCCAGCATTGGCAGTGACTATATCGTGGTCGGGCGTCCCATCACGCAGGCGGCCAATCCTTATGAAGCATACCTGGCTATCAAAGAAGAATGGAATATCTAAATAAACAATATTACTAATCTAAAGGAGAATTATCATGGCACTAGCAACAGAAATTGCATCACATTTGTTGGACATCAAGGCGGTTCATTTGCGACCAGAAAAGCCTTTTACTTGGGCGTCTGGCATCAAGTCACCTATTTATACGGATAATCGTATCACGCTTTCTTATCCGGATACCCGCAACCTGATTGAGGATGGTTTTGTTCAACGAATTGAAGAGGAGTTTCCAGAAGTAGAAGTGATTGCAGGTACGGCGACGGCTGGCATTCCGCACGGAGCAATTATTGCAGACCGCATGAATCTGCCATTTGCTTACATCCGTAGCAAACCAAAAGAGCACGGGGCTGGTAATCAACTGGAAGGTCGCATTGTCAAGGGGCAGAAAATGGTTATCATCGAGGATCTGATTTCGACAGGTGGTTCTGTCTTGGATGCAGTTGCAGCGGCTCAACGTGAAGGAGCAGAGGTACTTGGTGTGGCAGCCATTTTCACCTACCAATTGCCTGTGGCAGACCGGAATTTTGACAACACTGGTGTCAAACTGGTGACGCTCAGCAATTATTCTGAACTTATAAAAGTCGCAAAAGTGCAGGGCTACATCAATGCGGATGGCTTGACTCTCTTGAAAAAATTCCGCCAGAATCCTGAAACTTGGTTGGAGGACTAGTTTTCACAGCAAAATCGCCTGATTTCTGGGAACATGGCCCCGAAAATGGTATAATGTTGAGAAAACAATTGACCGTATGAGGAGAAGTGTATGATTTCAGTAATCGTTCCTTGTTTCAATGAGGAAGAGGCGATTCCCTATTTTTACGACGCCATGGAAGTGGTCCGTCGGAAGATGAGGGAGCAATTTGAGTATATTTTTGTCAATGATGGGTCCAAGGATGGGACGCTCAAGGTTCTTCGGCAGTTGGCTGCTGAGGGCAATGGTGTCCGCTACATTTCCTTTTCCCGAAATTTTGGCAAGGAGGCCGCTCTTTATGCCGGCCTGCAGGCTGCGCAGGGTGAATTGGTGACCGTCATGGATGTGGATTTGCAGGATCCACCAGAAATGCTCACCCAGATGAAGGCCATCTTGGATGCTAATCCAGAACTGGACTGTGTTGGCACCCGTCGTATCAGCCGTAATGGTGAGCCGCCTATTCGGAGCTTCTTTGCAAAGCTTTTCTACAAGCTGATGAACAAGATTAGCCAGGTAGAAGTGGTGGACGGGGCCCGCGATTTCCGTCTCATGCGCCGACACATGGTAGATGCTATCCTGTCTGTTTCAGAGTACAATCGTTTTTCAAAAGGAATTTTTGCCTGGGTTGGTTTTGAGACAGAATACCTGCCTTATGAAAATGTTGAGCGGGTGGCTGGTGAAACCAGCTGGTCCTTCTGGAAGTTGCTTTCCTACTCGATTGAAGGGATAATCAATTTTTCAGATACGCCGCTGAATATTGCATCCTATACTGGTTTCTTCACCTTCCTCCTGTCCTTGGTTTTGATGGTTGTCGTTGTCTTTAAGACTCTGGTCTTCGGGGATCCGACAATCGGTTGGCCGTCAACTATCTGTATCATCCTCTTTCTAGGTGGCTTGCAGTTGATGACCATTGGTATTTTAGGTAAGTATTTGGCCAAGGTTTTCTTGGAAACCAAACATCGACCGGTTTATATCATCAAAGAGAAGAAGTAAGAGGTAGTCAGCATGGAGCATTCTGCTTGGCATGATCGGATAAAGGCCTTGTTGCCGGAGCATTATTTTGGCAACATCAATCAGTTTTTGGACCAGGTCTATTCTTCCGGAACTGTTTACCCACCCAGGGAAAAGGTATTTGCAGCCTTGGAAAAGACGGCTTTAGAAAATGTAAAAGTGGTCATTTTGGGTCAGGATCCCTATCACGGACCTGGACAAGCACAAGGGCTATCCTTTTCAGTCCCAGATAGCATTCCAGCTCCGCCATCTCTCCAAAATATCCTAAAAGAGTTGGCTGAAGATGTCGGTGTCAAACAAGGTCATGATTTAACCAGCTGGGCTGAACAGGGCGTTCTCTTACTCAATGCTTGTTTGACGGTGCCGGCCGGTCAGGCCAATGGACATGCTGGACAAATTTGGGAGCCCTTTACGGATGCGGTAATCAAGGTGGTCAATAGTCTGGACCAACCAGTTGTCTACATTCTTTGGGGAGTCTATGCCCGGAAGAAGAAGGTTCTTATAAACAATCCCAAACATTTGATTATCGAGTCGGCCCATCCAAGTCCGCTTTCAGCCTACCGAGGTTTCTTTGGGAGTAAGCCTTTTTCACAGGCTAATGCCTTTTTGAAACAGAATGGGAAGGAAGAGATTGATTGGCGAAGATGAAGTTAATTGAAGGAATGAAAATGACCGATTTTGAAAGAGATATATCATTCTTTGAGGCTTTGGATGAAAAGAACTTTAGCTTAGCTCACCAGCTTTATGAAGAAGGAGTTGCAAGGCTGGATGATGCCCATATTTCAGGCCATTTTTGGTTACGAAATCAACGGATTTATTTGGCGATTGCCGAGAAGGAAATGGACTTGGCAAAAGAGTTGGCTCAGGCTAATCTTGTTTTGGCGCGAGAACATAGCCAGGCTGAGGAATTTTTTCTGAGAGAATTGCAGCCAGTGGCCTTGCGCCAGGTGGCAGATGTAGAGCGAGAAGCAGGCAATTATCAGCAAGCTTTGGAGTTTCTTGAAGAGGAAGCATCTTTACTATTTGAAGACAATGAGTCTCAACTTGTTGGTAATACTTATGAGCAAGCCTATTTGCATTTTCTAATGGGAGATATGGAGTTGGCAGAGCAAGAGATGCGAAAAGTTCTCCAGGAGGCTACTTGTATTGAGTTTCCCTATATAGAAGCTAGTGCCAATCGTGTCTTGGGAGAAATCACCAAAGAGCGCAGCTATTTTGAACGAGCTAAGGAACTTTACTTAGAAGTAGATGACCAGATCAGTGCTCAAGAAGTGGAGCAATTGGTTGAAGCTGTGGCTAAACAGTAGCATTTAAAAGGAGTTATCATGCTGTTAATTAAGAATGGTCGTGTCATAGACCCGGGGTCTGGACTGGACGCAGTCGCTGATATTTTGATAGAAAACAAGAAAATCATCAAGATTGCTGAGCAGATTGAGGTAGATGCGGAGCAGGTGCTTGATGCTAGTGGCTTGGTTGTTGCGCCTGGCCTGGTGGATGTCCATGTTCATTTCCGTGAGCCTGGTCAGACCCACAAGGAAGATATTCATACAGGGGCTCTGGCGGCAGCAGCGGGTGGTTTTACCTCGGTTGTCATGATGGCTAATACCAATCCGACCATTTCGACAGTGGACACCTTGAATGAGGTTCTGCAATCGGCCAGCAAGGAAAACATCCATATTTACAGTGTGGGAACCATTACCAATCAATTTAATGGCCAAGATTTGACGGATTTTGACGGGCTCCTAGCTGCGGGTGCTGTAGCTCTTTCTGATGACGGCATTCCATTGACAAATGCTGGTGTGGTGCGAAAAGCTATGCAGGAGGCTAAGAAATTGGATTGCCTGCTAAGCCTCCACGAAGAAGATCCAGATTTGAATGGTATTCTAGGTTTGAACGAGCAAGTCGCTGCCAAGTATTTTCACGTCTGTGGCGCAACTGGTGTGGCTGAATACAGCATGATTGCTCGTGACGTCATGATTGCCTATGAAACGGGTGCCCGTGTTCATATCCAGCATCTGTCCAAAGCTGAGTCTGTCAAGGTGGTCGAATTTGCACAAGGTATGGGTGCGCGTGTGACCGCAGAAGTAGCTCCCCAGCATTTTTCTCGGACAGAAGATTTGTTGTTGACCAAGGGGGCAAATGCCAAGATGAACCCACCTCTTCGTTTGGAACGCGACCGTTTGGCAGTCATAGAAGGGCTAAAATCAGGCGTCATTTCAGTTATTGCGACCGATCATGCACCTCATCATGCGGATGAAAAAAATGTAGAGGACTTGACGCAGGCGCCGTCTGGCATGACTGGACTGGAGACCTCTTTATCACTTGGTTTGACGCATTTGGTGGAAGAAGGGTATCTGACACTCCAAGAATTATTGGAGAAAATGACCATCAATCCTGCTAAACTTTATGGCTTGGATGCAGGTTATCTGGCTGAAAATGGACCGGCCGACCTAGTGATTTTTGATCCTACAGTCAATCGTCAAGTATCAGCAACCTTTGCCTCTAAATCCGCCAATTCTCCCTTTGTCGGTGATTGGCTCAAGGGCCAAGTTCGTTATACCATTGCGGATGGACAGGTTGTATTTGAAAAATAAGTGTTTTGAAGGAGCTGGTTGGCTCCTTCTTTTTGCATATTTTTTATCAAAGTTAGCAGTTTTAAGGTTTTGAATTTTACAAAAAAGCTGCTTTCTTTCTCTTTCATGATATAAAAAACGCCTCTCGGCGCTTGAAATTATTTCTTCTTTTGCTTTGTTATATTTAATCCAAAGGGAACGAGATTTTCTTCCTGTTTCAAAATGCGTTGGATATTGTCCTTGTGTCGGATAATGACAAAGCTACCCAGAAATAGGATAATCACGGTGAACAACCAGTCATAGCTATTGACCAAGAAACCAAGGGCTGGGAAAATCAGAGCTCCAAGCATGGCCAGGGCTGCTGCCAAGACACTTGAAAAGGAAACCATGGAGGTCAGGTAGAGAGAGGTCGCGAAAATAAAGACCAGATAGAGGCAGAAGAGGGGCGCAACACCCAGCAACATGCCAGCCGATGTGGCCACAGCCTTACCTCCCTTGAAATTGGCAAAAATCGGGAAGGTATGTCCCAGAACAGCTATCAAGCCAAATAGGATAGGTGAAGGGCTATTTACATGAAAGAAAACAGGCAGGAGGGCCGCTAGGGTACCTTTGAGAAAGTCGATGGCAAAGACCGCCATTCCAGCTTTCTTACCCAGGATACGGAAGGTATTGGTCGTCCCAGTATTGCCCGAACCATGTTCTCGGATGTTGATGTTGAAAAAGGCTTGTCCAATCCAGAGACCTGACGGAATCGAGCCCAGTAAATAAGCTAATATTAGAAGTAAAATTGTCTGTAACATACTTAGATTATAGCATAGTTGTCCGGCTTTTTCATCAAATAGTCAAGTTTGCCCTGTTCCAGCCGAAATAGCAGAAATTTTTTGCAAAAATGCTTAAAAACTTGTAAGATAGTAAAGACGATATGTATGGAGGTCAGATTTGGCTAAGAAAGAGATAAACATAAATAATTATAACGACGATGCCATTCAGGTGCTGGAAGGGTTGGATGCGGTTCGCAAACGTCCGGGGATGTATATCGGCTCTACAGACGGAAACGGCTTGCACCACATGGTCTGGGAGATTGTCGATAATGCTGTCGATGAGGCTCTTTCAGGTTTCGGTGATCGGATTGACGTGACCATTAACAAGGACGGCAGCTTGTCTGTGTCTGACCGTGGACGTGGGATGCCAGTCGGTATGCACGCTACAGGCAAGCCAACCGTCGAAGTCATCTTCACCGTTCTCCACGCAGGTGGTAAGTTCGGTCAAGGTGGCTACAAGACTTCAGGTGGTCTCCACGGGGTTGGTTCTTCGGTGGTCAATGCCCTGTCCAGCTGGTTGGAAGTTGAGATTACCCGTGATGGTGCTGTTTACAAGCAACGGTTTGAGCAGGGTGGCAAGCCAGTTACGACCCTAGAGAAGTTTGGTACCGCTCCAAAATCAAAAACAGGTACAAAAGTAACCTTTATGCCTGATGATACCATCTTCTCAACGACTGATTTCAAGTTCAACACCATTGCCGAACGCCTGAAAGAATCAGCCTTCTTGCTCAAACAAGTCACTATGACCTTGACAGATGAGCGGACGGGTGAGCAGGAAGAGTATCACTATGAAAATGGCGTGCAGGACTTTGTATCCTACCTCAACGAAGACAAGGAAACTCTGACACCTGTCCTCTATTTTGAAGGAGAAGATGCTGGTTTCCAAGTCCAAGTGGCCATGCAGTACAACGACGGCTATTCAGACAACATCCTCTCCTTCGTTAACAACGTTCGGACTAAGGATGGCGGTACCCACGAAACAGGTCTCAAACTAGCCATTACCAAGGCCATGAACGACTATGCTCGTAAGACCAACTTGCTCAAGGAAAAGGACAAGAACTTGGAAGGCTCTGACTACCGTGAAGGTTTGTCTGCAGTCCTTTCTATCCTTGTTCCAGAAGAACACTTGCAGTTTGAAGGTCAGACAAAGGATAAGCTGGGGAGCCCGCTGGCTCGTCCAGTTGTAGACGGAATTGTCTCAGAAAAGTTGACGTATTTCCTCTTGGAAAATGGTGAACTGGCTTCAAATTTGGTTCGCAAGGCTATTAAGGCCCGCGATGCGCGCGAGGCCGCCCGTAAAGCCCGTGATGAAAGCCGAAATGGCAAGAAAAATAAGAAGGACAAGGGCCTCCTATCAGGAAAATTAACCCCAGCCCAGTCCAAAAATCCAGCCAAAAACGAACTTTATCTGGTCGAGGGAGATTCAGCCGGAGGCTCTGCCAAACAGGGCCGTGACCGCAAGTTCCAAGCCATTCTACCTTTGCGTGGTAAGGTGATCAACACAGCTAAGGCTAAAATGGCGGACATCCTCAAAAATGAAGAAATCAACACCATGATTTACACCATTGGTGCAGGTGTTGGCTCAGATTTTACTATTGAAGATGTCAACTATGACAAGATTATTATCATGACCGATGCGGATACGGACGGTGCTCACATTCAGACCCTCTTGCTGACTTTCTTCTATCGCTATATGCGACCATTGGTAGAAGCAGGTCGGGTTTACATCGCCCTTCCGCCACTTTATAAGATGTCAAAAGGTAAGGGCAAGACAGAAAAGATTGCCTACGCCTGGTCTGACGGAGAATTAGAAGATCTCCGCAAGGATTTTGGCAAGGGCTTTATCCTCCAACGCTACAAGGGTCTTGGTGAGATGAATGCCGATCAGCTCTGGGAAACGACTATGAACCCTGAAACTCGTACCCTTATCCGTGTCACCATTGAAGATTTAGCCCGTGCTGAACGCCGTGTATCTGTCCTTATGGGCGACAAGGTCGAGCCACGCCGCAAGTGGATTGAGGACAATGTTAAGTTTACATTGGAAGAGGCGACAGCTTTTACTAAATAATCTCAGGGAAGTTGAGGTGCAGTATGGTTTTAGAAAATAAATTGGGGATTGAAAATTCGGCTGAATTAGCCCGTCTTGAAGAACAAATCAGCAAGAAAAAAGCAGCTCAACTGTTCGAAACTGGGCAATTGTTCCAGATAGAAGTTGGAACCTTTGCAGGTTTGGCACAAATTCATCAGGCTTTATTTGAGGATATTTACGACTTTGCAGGTAAAATTCGTGATGTAAACATTGCCAAGGATAACTTTCAATTTGCCCCTCGTATTTTTCTGGAGCAGTCATTGGCTTATATTGACAAGCTACCACATGAAACCTTTGATGAGATTATTGACAAGTATGCAGATATGAACATTGCACACCCATTCCGTGAAGGAAATGGTCGCAGTATGCGTATCTGGTTGGATTGTATGCTACGGGATAGGTTGGGCAAGGTAGTTGATTGGAATAGCATTGATAAAGATGAGTATTTCAATGCCATGGTTAGAAGCCATGTGTCAACAGGCGAACTCAAATATTTGTTGTTACACGCTTTGACTGACGATCTTGGGCAAGCAACCTATTTTAAAGGTATCGACCATTCCTATTACTATGAAGGATACAACCTCTATCGGACAGAGGATTTGTAAGTCTAGCACAAGCAAACTATGTGAGGTGTTTTATGCCACTAAGAGTAAAATTAACTGACCGTTTTCAAAAACAGCTGACTGAATGGGCTCGAAAGCGTAAGCCATTTAAAAACAAACAGGAATTAGAGGAAAAGTTTGACCAGGCGCTTGAAACTTGGAAATCGTCCAAGACTAGAGAACGGGCAGAGGCCTTGTTGTCTGATCAAGGGAAATTGGAACATTTTCTACAAGATATCGAGAAGAAATTGGCGCGACTACCATTTGGTGGGGACAAGTTTTCAGCCATTCCAGGAATGATTTCCATGGTTAGAAGCTATGTTAAGCGAGAATATACAACCTTACCAAAAGGAGCTATTTTGGCTACAATTGGTGCCTTAATTTACTTTTTCAGCCCACTCGATGCTCTGCCTGATTTCCTATTCGGACCAGGTTTGTTGGATGATGCCTTTGTCCTTAATGCCTGCCTCAAATTAGTTAAGTCAGATGTGGATGATTTCAGAAACTGGCAGGCAAGTCAGCGGAAGATGGAAGAGTAGCTCTGCTATGACAAAAGGAGCAGAAATTGTTAGAAAAAGTTGAGCGATTTATTGCTGAAATCAATAGAATTGACAGAGAGTTTTCCAAAGATTATTTTGAAACAGGAAAAGTTGAGAAAATCAATCTCAAGCATACATTTGCCAAGGTGCCTACCCAGCCTATTCTGACCTATCGGCTCAACTTACACGAGGCTATCAATGACTATTTGATGCGTGCTGATGTGAAGGACATTACCTATTTTTATCGTGTCAAAACATCGGAATCCATTTTGGATAAGATTGAGCGTTTTAAGGAGAGAAATGAGGGCTATCCTGTTAACTCCATTCTCAATGATATTTTCGGTGCTCGTATGATTTTGACTTCTGAGGAAATCGCGGAGATTATGGAGCATCTGGATGACTGGCAGGAAAAATATGGTCTGAAAAACTGGTACCTGCGAGATAAGGACGGCTATATTGGCATTCATATCTATTTCAAAAATAAGAGCAATTTCTATTACCCATGGGAACTGCAACTGTGGGATGAAAAGGATGTAGAAGGCAATATTGCCAGTCATATCAAGTATAAAAGGAAGTTTGTGGAGTAAGTCAAATTATATTTTTCTCTTATGCAAACAAAGTGAAGAAAGGAAGGTTCGGTTGTTAGAAACAACTGAACATGCCCTAAAGACTGTGTCAAAAAGATAAATCGTCTAGAAAATCAGGATTTTCTGCCGATTTCCTATTTTGACTTTGTCTTTTACGGGCTTTGTATCTTAATTTATGTCTAACATTCAAAACATGTCCCTTGAGGACATCATGGGAGAGCGTTTTGGTCGCTACTCCAAATACATTATTCAGGAGCGGGCTCTGCCGGACATTCGTGACGGTCTAAAGCCTGTGCAACGTCGGATTCTTTATTCTATGAATAAGGATGGCAATACCTTTGAAAAGGGCTTCCGGAAGTCTGCAAAATCTGTCGGTAACGTCATGGGTAACTTTCACCCTCACGGCGACATCTCCATCTACGACGCCATGGTCCGCATGTCTCAGGATTGGAAGAACCGCGAGACCCTGATTGAAATGCACGGGAACAACGGTTCCATGGACGGTGATCCAGCCGCTGCCATGCGTTATACTGAGGCAAGGTTATCAGAGATAGCTGGTTATTTGCTCCAAGACATTGATAAGAATACCGTGCCCTGGGCTTGGAACTTTGATGACACGGAAAAAGAGCCGACCGTCTTGCCAGCTGCCTTTCCAAACCTTTTGGTCAATGGGGCGACTGGGATTTCTGCTGGTTACGCAACGGATATTCCGCCGCATAATTTAGCTGAAGTTATTGATGCTGTGGTTTACATGATTGACCATCCCTCCGCCAAGGTGGAAAAACTCATGGAATTCTTACCTGGGCCAGATTTTCCAACGGGAGCTATTATTCAGGGTAAGGATGAAATCAAGAAAGCCTATGAAACTGGTAAGGGTCGTGTCGTTGTCCGTAGCCGTTGTGAAATTGAACAACTCAAGGCTGGTAAGAAACAGATTGTCATCACTGAAATTCCTTATGAGGTCAACAAGGCTGTTCTGGTTAAGAAGATTGATGATGTCCGTGTTAATAACAAGGTGCCAGGTATTGCCGAGGTACGTGATGAGTCAGACCGTACAGGTCTGCGGATTGCCATTGAGCTGAAAAAAGACAGCGATGAGCAAACCATTCTCAACTACCTTTACAAATACACAGACCTGCAAATCAATTACAACTTCAACATGGTGGCCATTGACAATTTCACACCGCGTCAGGTCGGCTTGCAGAAGATTTTGTCCAGCTACATCGCCCACCGTCGTGAGATTATCATTGCCCGGTCTAAGTTTGACAAGGAAAAGGCAGAAAAACGCCTCCATATCGTAGAAGGTTTGATTCGTGTCATTTCCATCTTGGACGAGGTTATTGCCCTTATCCGTGCTTCTGAAAACAAGGCTGACGCCAAGGAAAACTTGAAAATTAGCTATGATTTTAGTGAGGAACAGGCTGAGGCTATCGTAACCTTGCAACTCTACCGCTTGACCAATACCGATATTGTGACCATGGAAAACGAAGAGGCAGCCCTACGCGAGCAGATTCAGACCTTGGCAGCCATTATCGGCGATGAGCGGACCATGTTCAATCTCATGAAGAAAGAACTGCGTGAGGTCAAGAAGCAGTTCGGCAATCCTCGTTTGAGTGAGTTACAAGATCAGGCAGAAGCGATTGAAATTGATACCGCCAGCTTGATTGTCGAGGAAGAAACCTTTGTCAGCGTAACCAAGGCAGGTTACATCAAACGGACAAGTCCGCGTTCTTTCGGTGCTTCAACGGTGGAAGAAGTCGGCAAGCGGGATGACGATCAGCTGATTTTCTTGCAGAGTGCCAAGACAACCCAGAACCTCTTGCTCTTTACCAACCTTGGAAATGTCATCTACCGACCTGTCCATGAGTTGACAGATATTCGTTGGAAGGATATTGGTGAACATCTGAGCCAGACTCTCATGAATTTTGACACTAATGAAGAGATTATCTTTGCTGAATTGGTGGAGAATTTTGATGAGGGAACTTATTTCGCGGTGACCAAATACGGTCAAATCAAGCGTGTGGAGCGGAAGGAGTTCGCACCATGGCGGACTTACAAGTCCAAGTCAACCAAGTATGCCAAACTAAAAGATGCAGTAGATGTGGTCATTACCGTATCACCTGTGGTCTTGGACGACATTATGCTCATCACAGAAAAGGGCTACGCTCTGCGATTTAACATCGAAGAAGTGCCGATCATCGGTGCCAAGGCAGCCGGTGTCAGGGCGGTCAACCTCAAGGATGAGGATGTGGTGGCTGCGGCCTTTATCAGCAACACCAGCTCCGTCTATCTTCTGACTCAGCGTGGTAGTTTGAAGCGGATGGCGACGGAGGAAATCCCTGTGACCAGTCGTGCCAAGCGTGGTTTGCAGGTTCTGCGAGAGCTCAAGGCTAAGCCTCATCGTGTCTTTGCGGCAGGGCCTGTTTTGACGGATCAGGGTGATTTTGACCTCTTTAGCACAGCAAATGAAGATGAAACAACTAGTCAAGTGCTTCATGTGCAGTCCAAAACGGGCAAACTCTATGAGGTTGATGTGACCCAGCTCAGCCTGTCTGAACGCACCAGCAACGGCAGCTTTATCTCGGAAACCATTTCTGATGAGGAAGTTCAATCTGCCTGGTTGAAATAGGAGAAGCCAGTGAAGAAGAAATACCTTGTACTCCTGATTCTGATAGTCATCATGTTTTTGACATTGCTCGCCATGAATCTCTTTCCTGCTTTTGAGGAATGGCTTCACCAGCTGATTGGTTGGTACTAAATTCTGTGAAAATGTGAATCACCAAAAACTGTAATGAACAAATGAAAACGTGCCACTGGGAAGACCATTTTGGTCTTCTCTTTTTTATATATTAAAGAGAAAACTTGGTAAATCATGCTTTGTATATGGTTTTTATTTAATGAATAAGTTTGAACTAGAGATTCTATTTATAAATAGTGGAAAGAAATAGAAAAAAACTTGTCAGAAAACAGAATATTTTGTACAATATAGTTACTTTATAAAGAAACTCGCGGAGGTGAAGGATGTTTTCAGGGGAGCGTTTGCGAGCGATTCGTTTGGTCAATGAGATGACGCAGGAAAATCTAGGGAAGCTGGTTGGTGTTGGGAAGGTGACGATTTCTAAGTGGGAATCGGAGACGACAGTTCCCAATACCAAACATTTGCGAGCATTGGAAGAAACATTTTTGGTGGAAATGGGATATTTTGATGCAGATTTTGAGCTCTTGTCTGTCTACTATCAGTTGACTAGTGGTCATCAAGGTAAGGTGAAGCGTTACTCACAGCGTTTGTTGGAGGAGCAGCACCAGTCTCTACAGTTTGTGGCCTATCAGGTTCGGACCAATATTTTGCTGTCTGCGGGTCCTGGAGAGGTCCTAGAGGATGAGTTTGAGACGGAAACAGTCTATTTTGATAGTGAGATGGACCATGACGTGGCGACTTGGATTAAGGGTAATTCCATGGAGCCCATGTTCCAATCAGGCGAGGTGGCGCTTATCAAGGAGACTGGTTTTGATTATGACGGCGGTATCTATGCCATTGTCTGGTTTGGTCATACCTATATCAAGCGTGTGTATCGGGAGGAGGAAGGTTTTCGTCTCGTGTCCATCAATCCAGACCATCCGGATAAGTTTGCTTTCTATGAAGACAAGCCTAAGATAGTAGGAAAGGTTGTTGGTCATTTTATGCCTTTGGCAGTTTAGGGACTATGTAAAGACAACTCAGCTAAAGAGAGGGCGTCAGGGCTAGAGGGATGGGAAATATTCGGAAGGTTTTTTGTATGTTAACCTTAACTTTCCCCATGGAATTTGCTATAATTTAGGTAGAATGTAAGTCTAGGAGGCTACTTATGGAAGTCAAAGATGTCATGGAAATTTTGGAAGGCATGAAGCTAGGGATTTTTGCGACGGTCGATGCAGATGGCAATCCTCATGCGCGGCCTATCCATATCACAGCTGCCAATGAAGATGGTATTTTCTTTATGACAGGTTCGGAAACGCATTTCTATCAGCAACTGATGGGGGATGAGCGTGTGGCGCTAACCGCCCTGTCAGAAGAAGACTACTTGATTCAGGTCATTCGTATAGAAGGGAAGGCACATCCGGCTAGTCAAGAACTCTTGGAGAAGGTTTTTGCGGATAATCCCTATGTCCAACATGTTTACAAGGATGAGGAAAGTCGCAAGACCATGCAGATTTTCCAAGTCTATGAGGGAGATGGTTTTTATCATAGTCTGACTCAGGGGCATAAGTATGTCTTTAAAATCAATAATGGGGTAGGTCAAGCTCGAACAATCTAAGCTACGAGCTTCGCATTCCTGCTATATTGTGCTATACTAGAACCAAATAAGAAAGTAGGAGATGTCATGACCAAATATGCCCTTTTTTCGTATACCACTGGTAATATTGGAGATGAGATTCAGTCGGTAGCGACGAGTCGTTTTTTACCACAGATAGATTACTATGTGAACAGGGATTATTTAAATGAGTTCCAGTATGATGGTGAGGAATCAATCAAGCTTATCATGAATGGCTGGTATTCCCATCGACCGGAACATTTTCCATTAAAAAATGAAAAAATCGATCCTTTATTGATATCGATGTTTATCGATGAACCGGTGCAAGAGCAATTTTCTACAGAAGAAAATAGAGCATTTTTCAAAAAATATGGTCCAGTTGGTGCTAGGAGTGGAGCGACCAAAGACTTCCTTGAATCGATCGGTGTAGACTCGTACTGGTCTGGTTGCTTGACATTAACCATTCAACCAGAACCAGAGGTGAAAAAGCAAGATATTGTGCTTGCCATTGATTTGCCCAATGCTGTTTATGATAAGTTGGCAAGGGATTCCATCTATCCTGTTATTCGGATGAGTGCGGATATCAACCACCAGTACATGAGACCTTCTCAACGGATGAAAGTGGCTCAGTACTACCTCTATCTTTATCAATCAGCACGTTTTGTCGTCACCACTCGTTTGCATGGAACCTTGCCATGTTTGGCACTTGGAACTCCCGTTTTGAATATTCAGGAACAAGGGTTTGAAGAAGGGCGTTTTGCTGGTTTGCGTGAGTTGGCCAACCATATGACGGTTGAGGAGTTTTTGGCAGGAGCTTGTAATGTGAACCAGCCGTTGCTCAATCCACAAAAGTATCTGGACATTCGGAAGGAACTAGAGGAACGCTGCCAAGCCTTCACAGGTTTTAAGAGCGAAGCTGGATACCTCAATGGGCAGGCAGTTACAGATTTTTTGATGGATCCAGAGTTGGTTCAAGCTATGGTGACGGGGCTATGGTCAGCTCACCAGTATTATGGAATCTATCGTTAAAAAAGGGGAAAATCCCCTTTTTGTTTATAGAAAAATAACAGACTATTTTTGCATTTCTAGTCTAGGCATGCTATGATAATGGTAATATATAAAGAGGGAATGAGGCATATAAGTGGAAAAAGTGAGTGTAATTGTACCTGTTTACAATGGGGAAAAACATCTTCGTCAGTGTGTCGAAAGTATTATTGCACAGGATTATAAAAATCTAGAGATCTTATTGATCAATGATGGTTCGACAGATGGGTCAGCTCTCTTGTGCGAGCAGTTGCGTAAGCAAGATTCACGGGTTCGAGTGGTTCACAAGAGGAAGAATGAGGGCCTAGGTGCTGCACGTAATACATCGCTTGAAGTGGCGACAGGAGAGTATATCGTCTTTGTAGATGCAGATGATTGGATAGATCCCAATCATATTTCTGATTTGCATGAACTACTTACTCGTACAGGAAGTGATATAGCCATTTCCAACTTTACTCAGTATTACGAGGAGACTGGGCAGTTCAATTTACACATTGGGACAGATGATTATTACGAGGCTGTTTATAGCCCAGAAGAGTGGTTTGCTTTCCAATATGGTGTTGGCCACAATATTTCCCTCTGTTTCACAGTACCTTGGTGCAAAATGTATAAAAAGTCTCTGTTTGAATACATCCTCTATCCGACAGATGGTTTTGGGGAGGACGATCGGACAACTTGGAAAACATATTTGGCAGCGAATCGAATCGCCTATATGCATCGCTCTAGTCTGATTTATCGTGTCAATGCGGGGTCGATGACCCAGACAGCCGATCAGGCGACAATATTTTCAACGGAGCCAGTGGCAGAACGCCTTGAGGTGCTGGGTTTGCTTGGTTTTGATTTGTCACGGGAAATTGCCGCCTACAAATGGCGTTCGCAGATAAATCGGGATAGCAAACTGCGTAATGGGGATGTAGTAGCTTATAAGAACCTGGAATTCCGCAAGCGGATGATAGATAAATACGGAAACAACTAAATGAGAGTCTATATTACAAATTTAAACGGTCAAGCAGCATCTTCAACGGCGCAGCTTGGACAAAATATGGTGACAGATATTGCGATTGGGCTTGGCTATCGTGAACTGGGGGTTTATGCTTATAATATGGAGGCAGATAGTCCGTCTGAACTCAGTAAACGCTTGGATGGGATTGTGGCTGGCTTGCGGCATGGAGATGTTGTCATCTTCCAAACGCCGACTTGGAATACAACGAATTTTGATGAGCGCTTGATGGCAAAGTTGAAGGCCTATCAAATCAAAATTGTGATTTTTATCCACGATGTTGTTCCTTTAATGTTTGCGGGGAATTACTACTTGATGGACCGGACCATTGCCTATTATAATCTAGCAGATGTCATTGTGGCTCCGAGTCAAAAGATGATTGATGTCTTGCGTGAACATGGTTTGACTGTGAAAAAGACACTAGTTCAGGGGATGTGGGATCATCCGACCAATGCTCCGCAATTACCAGCTTATTACAAGCCCTTAATTCACTTTCCGGGCTCACCAGAGCGTTTTAGTTTCATGAAAAGCTGGAACTATCCTGTTCAGGTTCATCTTTATTGTCGCCAAGAGGTGGAGTTGCCAACCATGGTGAAACGCCTGCCTTATCGCCCAGATGAACAGCTCTTGTTAGAAATGTCGCAGGGCGGATTTGGCTTGGTCTGGATGGATGATCATGACAAGGGGTATCAAACCCTCTATTGTCCGTATAAATTAGGTGCTTTTGTAGCAGCAGGAATCCCTGTGATTGTTCAGAGAGGAATTGCCAATCAGGAAATCATCGAGGCGAATGGACTTGGTTTGGTTGTAGACAGTCTGGATGAAGCGGCTGAAAAAATTCAAGCTATGACACCAGCTGACTATCAGGGATTTGTGGCTAGAGTAAGGGCCTTTAATCCCTTGGTTCGACAAGGCTATTTTACGAAAAAATTATTGATCGATGCTGTCTTTAGTGCCATATGTGATGGGGGAGAAGGATGAGAAAATTAGAAGAAATTCGTGTTTTGCCGATTTTAGATAGCCTTGCTTATATCAAAGAACACCAATCCTCTGTTGTGAGATTTGGAGATGGAGAAATTGATGTGATTCAGGGGTCTAGTATCCCCTATCAGCCATATGATTCAGAATTAGCGGCAGCCTTAAAAGCTATTTTGACCATTCCAAGTTCTCCGGAATTAGTGGTGTGTTTGCCAGATGTCTTTCAAGGATTGGAACGGTATAATTCAAATGCTCAACAATTTTGGAAGAGTCATTTTGAGCGCTATGGTCAATTTTATGCCCACGAGTGTCAATCTGATTGGTACGGTTCAACCTTCATTTCACGTCCCTATATTGACTTGGTGGATAAGGAACCTGCGGCAGCCTATTTTGCAGCCATTAAGGACTTATGGCGGGGTCGAGATATTTTGATTGTCGAAGGTGAGACCAGTCGATCAGGAGTTGGTAATGATCTGTTTGCTGGAGCAGAATCTGTTTCTCGAATCGTTTGTCCATCAAAGAATGCTTTTGCTAAATACGATGACATTTTAGAAGCGATTCTAGAGCATGCAGATGATAAGCTGGTCCTTCTGATGTTGGGGCCAACAGCCAAGGTCTTGGGAGTTGATTTGATGCAGAGGGGTTATCAGGCTATTGACTTGGGACACATCGATTCTGAGTATGAATGGTTCCAAATGAAAGCGACTTCCAAGGTGAAACTTGACCACAAGCACACTGCTGAGCATAATTTTGATACAGATATTCAGTTTACAGATGATGCGGACTACCTTCTTTCCGTAAAGGCTTGGGTGGGTGTTGCGCCGCAAACTCTACAGGAGGTTTCGGTGAAAGAAGAGCATAAAATGCAATCAGAATTTACTTTGATTAGTATTATTGTCCCTGTTTATAATGTGAAGCCATACTTAAAACGTTGTATTGATTCCTTATTGAAACAAACCTATCCTCATTTTGAATTGATTTTAATTAATGATGGTTCGACAGACGGAAGTGCCTTCGTTTTGGAAGAATATGCCAAAAAAGATGAGCGGATCCGAGTTATTCATCAGGAAAACGCAGGAGTATCTGCTGCTCGAAACAAGGGAATCGATAATGCAAATGGGGAATATATTACCTTTGTTGACTCGGATGATTTTGTGGAAGATTTCTATCTAAAACATCTGTATGATGGAGCGATAGAGTCAGGATCGGATATTGCTGCCACAAATTTCACCTCTTTCAACGAGGAACGGCAGTCTTTCCTTTTTTACCATAACGAAGGAAATTACTTCCAAACAGTCTATTCTGTCCAGGAGTGGTTGGATCTAGAAGGAGATATGAAGAACAATATGCATCTAGCTTTCACCTTCTCTCCTTTGAAACTATTTAAAAGGTCCTTGTTTGGGGATATTCGCTATCCGGTAGGGCGTCTTAGAGAAGATGATGCAACGATTTATAAGTTGTATTTGAAAGCTAACCAGATTCATTTCACCAATGAAGGTCCTTATTACTATTCTCAACGGCCGGAAGGACTATCTCGATCTGCTATGTTGCAGGATATTATGACCATGATTAGTAATGCCGAGGAGCGTATTGCTCTGCTAGTGACGATGGGGTACAATCCAAAAGCTCAGATCGCTTCGTATGTTGCTCGCTTAGAAAAATGTAAAGCCGATGCCCTCTATGCAGGACAGATAGAATTGTATCGAACGATAAGGGTGAAGTTAGAATTATACGATCAATTTAGAAAGTTTAAGTAGGATGGAAAAAGTATCGGTTATCGTTCCTGTGTTTAATGCGGGTATTTATTTGAAACAGTGTTTGGATAGTATTATAAATCAAACCTATCAAAATCTTGAAATAGTATTGGTGAATGATGGTTCAACGGATGGAAGTGCTAGCGTTTGTGAGCAGTACCGACAAAAAGATAGTCGAGTTAAACTGGTGAATAAGCCTCTGGGTGGGGGCGGAGTAGGTGCAGCCAGAAACACAGCCTTACAATTGGTGAGTGGACACTATATTCTCTTTGTTGATAATGATGATTGGTTGGAACCGAATCACATTGAATATCTCTATCAGTCGTTGAACGAGACGGATGCAGATATTGCTGTGGTTAACTTTACACAATTTATGGAAGAGACGAGTTCATTTGCTTTCCATTTACAAGCTCAAGATTACTTTAGACAGGTTTATAGTCCGCAAGAATGGTTTAAAAAAGAGTATGAAGGCCGATTTGCGATTAGTCAATGCTTTACAGTTCCGTGGTGCAAACTCTATAAATCCTCCCTATTGGAAGGCATTGTTTATCCAGAAGATGAAAAAGTTGAGGACGACTATACAACCTGGAAAATTTATCTGAATGCTGATCGCATTGTCTTTTCAAATATGAGTTTATATTACCATCGAAAAAGACAAACAAGTGTTACTAAAACGGTCGAAATCTCTTCTGTCTTTCCTCTAAAAAGTATTGAAGAACGAATTACAGTTTTGTCATTAATTGGTTTTGATATTGCGCCGGAATTAATGGCGTATAGATGGCGATTGAATCTACACAAGGATTATTATTTGAAAACTGGTCAGATGCAAGACTATCAAAAATGTATGCAAAAGATTTCAATTTTAGAAAAATGGAAAAGGTGAGAGTAATCTTATCTTTTCTTTTCATTACCAGCCTATGACAGAGAGTTTGAGTCTCTCCGTATAGGAATCTGTCTTTGAGTCCGTCTCCGAGTCACTATCCAACTCTATCCAGCAATCCCTCTCCTTGCTCGGAGGAATGCTGTTATTTGGACTACTCAAAAAGAAAAAACAAAAAGAAGAGCAAGAATAATCATGAACCCAGTTGTAATCAACTGGGTTCATTATTTTATTGATATAAAAGTGAAAAATAAGGAAAATATACGAAAGAAATCTATTTTGAAAACTATTTTTTAACAATATATTAAGCTCGAAAATAATAAAAAAAATGCGTTTTCATTTAAGTAAAATTATTGACATTAGTATCACTTATTGGTAAAATGGATTGATTATTTAGCGGACTATTGCTGATTGGTACATTTTTAGGGCGCTAAATAATAAAGCAACATCAGGAGGATTTCTTTGAATGAAAATGCAAAGAAAAGATGACTTTACCGAAGTATCTCGAAAAAGTCGTGTAAAAATGCATAAATCCGGTAAGCACTGGGTGAGAACAGTCATGTCGCAAATCGGTTTGATGCGTATTGGATGCAAGTCTTCGGCAAGTCCAGCCGAGGTCAATCTTGCCACTGTAAAACGTTCAATGACCGCAAGCCAATTGTTGCGCGGTTTAGCAGCAGCGGGAGCTGTTGTGGGGGGGAATGTCGCGGTTGAAACCGTTATGGCTTCTGAAGTTGTCGCGACATCAGAGACAAGTACATCAACCTTGGCAGAAGCAGATACTGTCGTGTTGACGACAGTTGTCGATTCAGATTCAATTTCAGTAAGCTCCTCGGAATCAACATCGATTTCCGAATCAGCGAGTCAATCTGAGTCAACCTCAGCATCGGAATCGACTTCGATTTCTGAATCCGAATCACTCAGTTCATCAGAGTCCGTATCGAACTCAGAAAGTCAGTCGGCTTCAGAGTCGCTCTCTGTTTCAGAATCAACTTCTGTTTCACATTCGGAATCTGAATCAGCATCGACTACGCTATCAAGTTCGACAAGCTCTGAAACCAGCACAAGCGAATCAGCAGCAAGTGATACAGGTTCAGAAACCAGTGCGAGTGAAACTGACGCTACAACTGTAGAAGAAGAAAAGCAAACTTTAGAGCAAGTTGTTTCGGAAGCAGAGGTTTTAGTACAAATCGCAAGTAACCAAACTGCACCAAGCCAAGCCTTGCTAACTGCAATTGGAACCAGTCGTGATCAGCTGCTGTTGGCTCAAACCATCTTAGGAGATGCGGATGCGACTGCGGCTGACCTTGCTACCATTATCAGCAGTTTGCAAACAAGCAATCAAGCAATTGGTCTTTTGTTGTTGGAAAATGATGAAGATGGCATCATTACTTTTGCTCTTAATACTTCAACGACAGCAACCGTGACCAAAGTTGGTGAAGGATATGGTATCTTAGTTGATACGCTTTCAACAGCATCACCATCAATGGATAATGCTAACGGTGCTGCAATTTCGGATCCAACAAATAACACAATCTTTACACCGTCTTCAGATGCGGAACGTTTCACCTTTAACTATTCAAAATTCAACTGGTTCGGTGATCAGCTGACAGATCAAACTGTCAAAGATAACTACTATTTCCGTTATTCTTTAGACTACGATACAACAACCACAACAACTTATATTGAGTTAGTTAATAAGACAACAAATACTGTGGTTGAAAGCCACACTTTGGATAAGGGTGAGACTGCAACATTCACTTACTTCCAAAGTTATGAAGGTGCTAACAACTTGCCGTTAACAATTACTTACGGTGATAGTACTTCATCAAGTACAACTTCTGGTGAGCTTCAATTACAATACAACGGTGGTACACTAACAAATACCTTGGTACCAACTTACCAAGAATATACAACTTACTATAAGACAACTGATGGAAAAACAATTGCCACTTACACCATCAAAGGTATTGGTGGACAAATGGCAACACCATCAGCTAAGCGTGACTTTGTCGGTTACGACTACTCAAGTACAACAGGAAGCAGTACTGCAACAAGGCTTTATACACCTGGAACTGTTTATAACAATGGTGCGATACCAGGTAACTATATAAAACGTTTAGCAGAAATTGTTAGTGAAAATGGTGACGTAATAAAATCTGTGTGGATTAAAGATCCAACCTATACGGGTACTGTTGATTATAACTCAGCAGATACTACAGGATTTATCAAAATAATGGAGACCGAGGTTATGGCTCCAGGAGCGGATAATACTAGTTTGATTGTTCCAACTAGCTTCCTCATTGATGAAACAGAGGCTGCTCAAATAAAAGCCAATGCAGAAGCAGGTCTTACAGGAAATGATGCCTTTGTTGTAGTATATGAAGATGATGCAATTTTAATTCGAATTGCATTTAGCGGTTCAGCTGAGACTAATTATGCATCTGCAATACTTCCTCAACCAATTTTGAAATCGGCACATCCAGAGTATAACCCAACTCCAGGAGCTAGTAATTCAAAGGGGACTACGATTGCTCTTGGTAACGGTTTTAGTACAGCTACCTTTAACGCAACTACTCACTGGTACACAGTTGACACTTCTGAGTCGGAATCACTTTCAAACTCAAACTCATTGTCCTTGTCTGAATCAGAATCAACATCAAACTCTGAATCAACATCAAACTCTGAATCAACGTCGAATTCAGAATCAGTTTCAAACTCTGAATCAACATCAAATTCAGAATCACTTTCAAATTCGATTTCTGAATCTGTTAGAGAATCCGTCTCAGAGTCAGTGTCGGAATCCATCTCAGAGTCTATTTCGACGTCAGAATCGTTATCGAACTCTGTCAGTGAATCAGTCTCAGAATCTGTATCAGAGTCACTTTCAGAGTCAGTCTCCGAATCAGTTTCAGAGTCCATCTCTGAATCAGTAAGCGAATCAGTCTCAGAGTCAATTTCTGAGTCATTATCAGAATCAGTCTCAGAGTCCATCTCTGAGTCAGTCTCAGAATCAATCTCTGAGTCAGTATCCGAGTCAATTTCTGAATCAGTATCAGAGTCAATCTCTGAATCAGTCTCAGAGTCAATTTCTGAATCAGTCTCAGAGTCAATCTCAGAATCAGTAAGCGAATCAGTCTCAGAGTCAATTTCAGAGTCAGTAAGCGAATCAGTATCAGAATCAATCTCAGAATCAGTTTCTGAGTCAGTATCAGAGTCAATTTCTGAGTCAGTCTCAGAATCAATCTCTGAATCAGTCTCAGAATCAGTCTCTGAGTCAATTTCTGAGTCAGTATCAGAATCAGTCTCAGAGTCCATCTCAGAATCAATCTCAGAATCAGTAAGCGAATCAGTATCTGAGTCCATTTCAGAATCAGTCTCTGAGTCATTATCAGAATCCATCTCTGAGTCCATCTCAGAATCAGTTTCTGAGTCCATCTCAGAATCATTATCAGAGTCAATTTCTGAATCAGTATCCGAATCAGTAAGCGAATCACTATCTGAGTCCATTTCAGAATCCGTCTCAGAATCTATCTCAGAATCAGTATCCGAGTCAGTTTCTGAGTCAATTTCCGAGTCAGTGTCTGAATCCATCTCTGAGTCGATTTCAGAATCAGTATCAGAGTCAGTATCAGAATCCATCTCAGAATCAGTATCAGAATCCATCTCAGAGTCAGTCTCTGAATCAGTATCAGAATCCATCTCAGAATCAGTATCAGAATCAGTATCAGAATCCGTTTCCGAGTCAGTCTCAGAATCAGTCTCAGAGTCAGTCTCAGAATCCGTATCTGAGTCAGTCTCAGAGTCCGTCTCAGAATCAATCTCAGAATCAGTATCAGAGTCAATCTCTGAGTCAATCTCAGAATCAGTCTCAGAATCAGTTTCTGAGTCCATCTCAGAATCAATCTCAGAATCAGTATCAGAGTCAATTTCTGAATCAGTCTCAGAGTCAGTCTCAGAATCAATCTCAGAATCCGTATCCGAGTCAATTTCTGAATCAGTCTCAGAATCAATCTCTGAGTCAATCTCAGAGTCCATCTCAGAGTCAGTATCAGAATCCATTTCAGAGTCTGTAAGTGAGTCCATCTCAGAATCAATTTCTGAATCAGTTTCTGAGTCAGTCTCAGAATCAATTTCTGAATCAGTTTCTGAGTCATTATCAGAATCCGTTTCAGAATCAATCTCTGAGTCAGTATCAGAGTCAGTCTCAGAATCAATTTCTGAATCAGTAAGCGAGTCAGTCTCTGAATCAGTCTCAGAATCAATCTCTGAGTCAGTCTCTGAATCCGTTTCCGAGTCAGTATCAGAATCAATCTCAGAATCAGTATCTGAGTCAGTCTCAGAATCCATTTCTGAATCAGTATCCGAGTCAGTATCTGAATCCGTTTCAGAATCAATCTCTGAGTCAGTTTCTGAATCAATCTCAGAATCAGTATCAGAATCAATCTCTGAGTCAGTCTCTGAGTCAATTTCTGAATCAGTGTCTGAGTCAATTTCTGAATCAGTGTCTGAGTCAATTTCTGAATCAGTGTCTGAGTCAGTGTCTGAGTCAATCTCAGAATCAGTGTCTGAGTCAGTGTCTGAGTCAATCTCAGAATCAGTCTCTGAGTCAATCTCAGAATCAGTGTCTGAGTCAATCTCAGAATCAGTGTCTGAGTCAGTCTCAGAATCAATCTCAGAATCAGTGTCTGAGTCAGTATCAGAATCAATCTCTGAATCAGTCTCAGAGTCAGTCTCAGAATCAATCTCAGAATCAGTGTCTGAGTCAGTATCAGAATCAATTTCTGAATCGGTATCAGAGTCAATCTCTGAGTCAGTATCAGAATCAATATCCGAGTCAGTAAGCGAATCAGTAAGCGAATCAGTCTCTGAGTCAATTTCAGAATCAGTATCAGAATCAGTCTCTGAGTCAATCTCTGAATCCGTATCTGAGTCAATCTCAGAATCAGTCTCTGAATCAATCTCAGAATCAGTAAGCGAATCAGTCTCTGAGTCAGTATCAGAATCCGTATCTGAGTCCATCTCAGAGTCAGTATCAGAATCCATTTCAGAGTCTGTAAGTGAGTCCATCTCAGAATCAGTCTCTGAATCAGTATCAGAATCCATCTCTGAGTCTGTAAGTGAGTCAATCTCAGAATCAGTGTCTGAGTCAATCTCAGAATCAGTAAGCGAGTCAATTTCTGAGTCAGTCTCTGAGTCAATTTCAGAATCAGTTTCTGAGTCAGTATCAGAGTCAGTATCAGAGTCAGTATCCGAATCTATCTCAGAATCAGTCTCTGAGTCAGTATCAGAGTCAATTTCTGAATCAGTCAGCGAATCAGTGTCTGAGTCAATCTCAGAATCAGTAAGCGAATCAGTCTCTGAGTCAGTCTCTGAGTCAGTAAGTGAATCAGTATCAGAATCAGTCTCTGAGTCCATCTCTGAATCCATCTCTGAATCAGTATCAGAGTCAATTTCAGAATCAGTCTCTGAGTCAGTATCAGAATCAGTAAGCGAGTCTATCTCTGAATCAGTGTCTGAGTCAGTATCAGAATCCATCTCTGAGTCTGTAAGTGAGTCAGTATCCGAATCAGTTTCTGAGTCAGTATCCGAATCTATCTCAGAATCAGTGTCTGAGTCAATCTCAGAATCAGTTTCTGAGTCAGTAAGCGAGTCAATCTCAGAATCAGTTTCTGAGTCAGTAAGCGAATCAGTTTCTGAGTCAGTATCCGAATCTATCTCAGAATCAGTCTCTGAGTCAATCTCAGAATCAGTTTCTGAGTCAGTAAGCGAATCAGTTTCTGAGTCAGTATCCGAATCAGTGTCTGAGTCAGTATCAGAATCAGTATCAGAATCAGTTTCTGAGTCAGTATCAGAATCAATCTCAGAATCAGTTTCTGAGTCAGTATCAGAATCAATCTCAGAATCAGTCTCTGAGTCAATTTCAGAATCTATCTCTGAGTCAGTATCAGAATCAGTGTCTGAGTCAATTTCTGAATCAGTATCAGAATCAATCTCTGAGTCAGTATCAGAATCAGTAAGCGAGTCTATCTCTGAATCAGTTTCTGAGTCAGTATCAGAATCAATCTCAGAATCAGTTTCTGAGTCAGTATCAGAATCAATCTCAGAATCAGTCTCTGAGTCAATTTCAGAATCTATCTCTGAGTCCATCTCTGAATCAGTATCAGAGTCAATTTCAGAATCAGTCTCCGAGTCAATTTCAGAATCAGTCTCTGAGTCAATCTCAGAATCAGTGTCTGAGTCAGTATCAGAATCAATCTCAGAATCAGTAAGCGAATCAGTGTCTGAGTCAATTTCAGAATCAGTTTCTGAGTCAGTATCAGAATCAATCTCTGAATCAGTGTCAGAGTCAATTTCAGAATCAGTATCAGAATCAATCTCAGAATCAGTTTCTGAGTCAATTTCTGAATCAGTATCTGAGTCAATCTCAGAATCAGTGTCTGAGTCAGTATCAGAATCAATCTCAGAGTCAGTATCAGAATCAGTTTCTGAGTCAGTCTCCGAATCAATCTCAGAATCAGTGTCTGAGTCAATCTCTGAATCAGTGTCTGAGTCAGTCTCAGAATCAGTGTCAGAGTCAATTTCTGAATCAGTGTCTGAGTCAGTCTCAGAATCAGTCTCTGAGTCAATCTCTGAATCAGTATCAGAGTCAATTTCAGAATCAGTGTCTGAGTCAATCTCTGAATCAGTATCAGAATCAATCTCTGAATCAGTATCTGAGTCAGTATCAGAATCAGTAAGCGAATCAGTGTCTGAGTCTGTAAGCGAGTCAATTTCTGAGTCGGTATCAGAGTCAGTATCAGAATCAGTGTCTGAGTCAATTTCTGAATCAGTATCAGAGTCAATTTCAGAATCAGTGTCTGAGTCAGTATCAGAATCAGTAAGCGAATCAGTGTCTGAGTCAGTATCAGAATCAGTAAGCGAATCAGTATCAGAATCCGTATCAGAGTCAATTTCTGAATCAGTATCAGAATCAATCTCTGAGTCAATATCTGAATCAGTAAGCGAATCAGTATCAGAATCAATCTCTGAGTCAATCTCAGAATCAGTATCAGAGTCAATTTCTGAGTCAGTATCAGAGTCAATTTCTGAGTCAGTATCTGAGTCAATTTCAGAATCAGTATCAGAATCAATCTCTGAATCAGTAAGCGAATCAGTATCAGAGTCAATCTCAGAATCAGTGTCTGAGTCAGTATCGGAATCAGTGTCAGAGTCAATTTCTGAATCAGTATCAGAGTCAGTAAGCGAATCAGTATCAGAATCAGTGTCTGAGTCAATCTCTGAATCAGTGTCTGAGTCAGTCTCAGAATCAGTGTCAGAGTCAATTTCTGAATCAGTGTCTGAGTCAGTCTCAGAATCAGTCTCTGAGTCAATCTCTGAATCAGTATCAGAGTCAATTTCAGAATCAGTTAGCGAATCAGTTTCTGAGTCAGTAAGCGAGTCAATCTCAGAGTCAGTATCAGAATCAGTGTCAGAGTCAATTTCTGAATCAGTATCTGAGTCAATCTCAGAATCAGTGTCTGAGTCAGTATCGGAATCAGTGTCAGAGTCAATTTCTGAATCAGTATCAGAATCAGTGTCTGAGTCAATCTCAGAATCAGTAAGCGAATCAATCTCAGAATCAGTGTCTGAGTCAGTCTCAGAATCAGTGTCTGAGTCAATTTCAGAATCAGTGTCTGAGTCAATTTCTGAATCAGTGTCTGAGTCAATTTCAGAATCAGTGTCTGAGTCAATTTCTGAATCAGTATCTGAATCAATCTCAGAGTCAGTATCAGAATCAGTGTCTGAGTCCCTTTCAGAATCAGTATCAGAATCAATCTCAGAATCAGTAAGTGAATCAGTGTCTGAGTCAATTTCTGAATCAGTATCTGAGTCAATCTCTGAATCAGTATCTGAGTCAATCTCTGAATCAGTCTCTGAGTCAATTTCTGAATCAGTATCTGAGTCAATCTCTGAGTCAGTGTCTGAGTCAATCTCTGAATCAGTATCAGAATCAATCTCAGAATCAGTGTCTGAGTCAGTGTCTGAGTCAGTGTCTGAATCAGTATCTGAGTCAATCTCTGAATCAGTATCAGAGTCAGTAAGCGAATCAATCTCAGAATCAGTGTCTGAGTCAATTTCTGAATCAGTATCAGAATCAGTGTCTGAGTCAATTTCTGAGTCAGTAAGCGAGTCAATTTCAGAATCAGTGTCAGAGTCAGTATCAGAATCTGGTGTAGAGATTCATTCACATGGTCCTGGATTGGTTAACCCACCGCTTCCACCAATGAATATTGAATCGATTTCTGAATCTGTTAGCCAGTCACTATCTATCTCAGAGTCAGTTTCTGAATCAGTCTCAGAATCGGTAGTTCCACGTCATTCTCAAACATCACGTAAACAAGGTGCATTGCCAAATACTGGTGAGGAATCATCAGCTTGGGCAGGTATCTTAGGTGCAGGTCTTCTCCTTGGTGGGTTGTACAAACGCCGCAAGAAAGAAGATGAGGAAGAAGTAAAATAATTTCCTTCTGACTGGATCATAAAGAGAAAAAGTAGTTAGTCAGCTAGCTACTTTTTTTGCTTGGGAATGAAAAATATTTTTGAGAAACGGCACCATCTTCATATATTCAAAAAACAAATAAAATTACTAAAAATATTTTAGATTATTTATGTGAATAAACACTAAAAAGCCTAAAGCAAAGTGCAAAAAAAAAGTAATCAGAGTTTTGAAAAATGCTTTAAATAGCATCATTTCCTGAAAACGTCATCAGAAACAATGTGAAAAAATATTTTTGATATTGCATATTTATTGTTGACAAAGAAAAATAAATAAGTGTATAATTGAGATATTACTATCATCTTTGGATAGATAATGAAGCAATAACAATATAGTGAGTGGCGTATGTTGTTATAAAGTTATTTTTCAAATGTGAAAAAAATTTTTAGGGAGTTAGAAATGACTGGAAAAAACAAAGAGAATATTACCGAAGTCTCGCGTAAAAGTCGTGTCAAGATGCACAAATCCGGTAAGCACTGGGTTCGTACGGTAATGTCTCAAATCGGTTTGATGCGCTTAGGTGGTAGCAAGCCATCAACTGGTAAAGTGACAGTAAATACGAATACCGTTCAATCTTCAGCTACAGCAATGTTGCGTGGTTTGATTGCAGCAAGTGCGGTAGTCGGTGGTGGAATCACAGTTGACCAAGTACTTGCAGAAGACACTGTAACGACATTTGAGACAACAACCACTGTCCTTGCTACTGAGGATACAGTTAGCATGAGCAATGCAGGCACTGAGTCCGACACTTCATCGCAATCAACTAGTGATTTGACATCGACAAGTCTATCGGATTCGACAAGTATTTCAGATTCAGATAGCTTGTCAGATTCGTCAAGCCTTTCAGACTCAGCAAGTGTGTCTACATCTACAAGTGAGTCAACTTCAGAAAGTGAGTCTACATCTGAAAGCGAATCAGTTTCTGAAAGTGAGTCTACATCTGAAAGCGAATCAGTTTCTGAAAGTGAGTCAATCTCATCAAGCGAATCGGTGTCAGTTAGCGAGTCTACTTCTACAAGTGAATCTGCTTCTTCAAGCGAAACTACATCAACAACTGAATCACAGACAAGCACGAGTTCATCGACATCAGCAAGTGAGACAGTGACTTCAACCTCAGAATCAATTACTGGTTCTGAAACGCTTGGTTCAGAATCTGGACGACAGGCGTTGGAGCAAGTTGTCTCTGAGGGTGAAATTCTAATTAAATTGGCTGAATCGCAATTGGAAAAGTCATCTGACAGTGAGTTAGCAGCAGTCTTAGCAACATCTAGAGCAGAGGTAGCGGCTGCAAAACAATTGTTAGGTGATTCAGCTGTTTCGATAGAAGAGATCGAAGTTGCAGTGTCCTCAATTCAATCAAGTTCACTTGCTTTGGGAGCAGAGCTAGTTAAAGGACAGTCTGAAAAATATTTAGCAGTTGCTCATGATGTAACAACAGGAACTCCATCTGCATATATTGATAGTAACGGGGTTACCCAATACATTTATACAGGAATTTTAACTGGTGGTGATGCTTCAGAAAATGCTAACAATACCATTATAGACAGTATTAGTTATTCGTACGATACTGGGACCAACCGTACTACTTGGAAAGTGAATCTATCACCTGCATTTGCAACGAATAACCAGTTTGGTATTGTTATCGCAACAAATGATAGTATTATCTCTCGTGAGATGAGTTACTACTCAGATGGAAACCTAATTCGTAATAGCGATTACACACCGTATATAGCGAAATCATCTTTTGATAATTTGGTTTATAATAACTACGCGATTAACATTACTGAGTGGCGTACAATTGGTGGTGGTGTTGCCAACAATATGACTTGGACGTTTGTCACAGAAGGGGATTCTAAGACCTTTTATGTACGTACAGCGACAGCTATTGTTCAATCTACGTTGGAAGGGATTTTAAAAGGTGACGGACGTACCTTATATGCGCAGCGATATGATGAGTCACCGCTTAAGGGGATTGATATTGACAGTTTAGATCCTAATATCCCATCAATTTCAGAGTCTACGTCAATTTCCCAATCAAATTCTTACTCAGAGTCAGCTTCAGAATCAGTTTCAAATTCTTTATCTTTGTCTGAATCAGAATCGACTTCAAAATCAGAATCAGTATCTAACTCTGAGTCTATTTCAAAATCAGAATCAGTATCTAATTCTGAGTCTATTTCAAATTCAGAATCAGTATCTAACTCTGAGTCTATTTCAAATTCAGAATCAGTTTCAAATTCAGTCTCAGAATCAATTAAAGAATCAATTTCTGAGTCAGTAAGCGAATCAATTAAAGAATCAGTATCTGAGTCCGTCTCCGAATCAGTTAAAGAGTCCGTTTCCGAGTCCATCTCCGAATCAGTTAAAGAGTCCGTTTCCGAGTCCATCTCCGAATCAGTTAAAGAGTCCGTTTCAGAATCCGTCTCCGAATCAATCAAAGAATCTGTCTCAGAGTCAGTTTCTGAATCAATCTCAGAATCGGTATCAGAGTCAGTTTCTGAATCAGTGTCTGAGTCAATCTCAGAGTCAGTGTCTGAATCCGTCTCCGAGTCCATCTCAGAATCCGTCTCTGAGTCAGTCAGCGAGTCAATCTCTGAATCAGTATCAGAATCTATTTCAGAATCGGTATCGGAGTCAATTTCTGAGTCAGTAAGCGAATCAACTTCAGAATCAGTATCAGAGTCAGTATCAGAATCAATTTCTGAATCGGTATCAGAGTCCATCTCAGAGTCAGTATCAGAATCCATTTCAGAGTCTGTAAGTGAGTCCATCTCAGAATCAATTTCTGAATCGGTATCAGAGTCAATCTCTGAGTCAGTAAGCGAATCCGTCTCAGAATCCGTCTCTGAATCAGTATCAGAATCTATTTCAGAATCGGTATCGGAGTCAATTTCTGAGTCAGTAAGCGAATCAACTTCAGAATCAGTATCAGAGTCAGTTTCAGAGTCAGTTTCAGAATCAGTCTCTGAGTCAATCTCAGAATCAATCTCTGAATCAGTCTCTGAGTCAATTTCAGAATCAGTTTCTGAGTCAATCTCTGAATCTGTTTCTGAATCAGTTTCAGAGTCCATCTCAGAATCAGTGTCTGAGTCCATCTCAGAATCAATTTCTGAATCGGTATCAGAGTCAATCTCTGAGTCAGTAAGCGAATCCGTATCAGAATCAGTCTCTGAATCAGTATCAGAATCCATCTCTGAGTCAGTAAGTGAGTCAATCTCAGAATCAGTGTCTGAGTCCATCTCAGAATCAATTTCTGAATCGGTATCAGAGTCAATCTCTGAGTCAGTAAGCGAATCTGTATCAGAATCAGTCTCTGAATCAGTCTCAGAATCCATCTCTGAGTCTGTAAGTGAGTCAATCTCAGAATCCGTCTCTGAGTCAATCTCAGAGTCAGTAAGCGAATCAGTATCTGAATCAGTAAGCGAATCAGTCTCTGAGTCAATCTCAGAATCAGTATCTGAGTCAATTTCAGAATCCGTCTCCGAGTCCATCTCAGAATCAGTGTCTGAGTCAGTCTCTGAGTCAGTATCAGAATCAGTGTCTGAGTCAATCTCAGAATCAATTTCAGAGTCTGTAAGTGAGTCAATTTCAGAATCAGTCTCTGAATCAGTATCAGAATCAGTAAGCGAGTCTATCTCTGAATCAGTGTCTGAGTCAGTATCAGAATCAATCTCAGAATCAGTATCAGAATCCATCTCTGAGTCTGTAAGTGAGTCAGTCTCAGAATCAATCTCTGAATCAGTATCAGAATCAGTATCAGAGTCAATTTCAGAATCGGTATCGGAGTCAATTTCTGAGTCAGTAAGCGAATCAACTTCAGAATCAGTATCAGAATCAGTCTCTGAGTCAGTCTCAGAATCAGTATCAGAATCAGTCTCTGAGTCAGTCTCAGAATCAATCTCTGAATCAGTCTCTGAGTCAGTAAGCGAATCAGTATCAGAGTCAGTATCAGAATCAATCTCTGAATCCGTATCTGAGTCAATTTCTGAATCAGTATCAGAATCCGTATCTGAGTCAATCTCAGAATCAGTAAGCGAGTCTATCTCAGAATCAGTATCAGAATCCATCTCTGAGTCTGTAAGTGAGTCAGTCTCAGAATCAATCTCTGAATCAGTATCAGAATCAGTATCAGAGTCAATTTCAGAATCGGTATCGGAGTCAATTTCTGAGTCAGTAAGCGAATCAACTTCAGAATCAGTATCAGAGTCAGTTTCAGAATCAGTCTCTGAGTCAGTCTCAGAATCAATCTCTGAATCAGTCTCTGAGTCAGTAAGCGAATCAGTATCAGAGTCAGTAAGCGAATCAGTATCAGAGTCAGTAAGCGAATCAGTATCAGAGTCAATTTCTGAGTCAGTATCTGAGTCAATTTCAGAATCAGTATCAGAATCAATCTCTGAATCAGTAAGCGAATCAGTATCAGAGTCAATTTCTGAATCCGTATCAGAATCAATTTCAGAATCAGTGTCTGAGTCAATCTCTGAATCAGTATCAGAATCAATTTCTGAGTCAGTATCTGAGTCAATTTCAGAATCAGTATCAGAATCAATCTCTGAATCAGTAAGCGAATCAGTATCAGAGTCAGTATCAGAGTCAGTATCAGAATCCGTCTCTGAATCCGTATCAGAGTCAATTTCAGAATCCGTCTCCGAGTCCATCTCAGAATCAGTGTCTGAGTCAATTTCAGAATCAATCTCAGAATCAGTAAGCGAATCCGTCTCTGAGTCAATTTCAGAGTCAGTATCAGAATCAGTTTCTGAGTCCATCTCAGAATCAATTTCTGAATCGGTATCAGAGTCCATCTCAGAGTCAGTAAGCGAATCCGTATCAGAATCAGTCTCTGAATCAGTATCAGAATCCATCTCTGAGTCTGTAAGTGAGTCCATCTCAGAATCAGTGTCTGAGTCAGTATCAGAATCAGTAAGCGAATCAGTGTCTGAGTCAGTATCAGAATCAGTAAGCGAATCAGTGTCTGAGTCAGTATCAGAATCAGTAAGCGAATCAGTGTCTGAGTCAGTATCAGAATCAATCTCAGAATCAGTGTCTGAGTCAGTATCAGAATCAATCTCTGAATCAGTAAGCGAATCAGTGTCTGAGTCAATTTCTGAATCAGTGTCTGAGTCAATTTCTGAATCAGTGTCTGAGTCCATCTCAGAATCAATTTCTGAATCGGTATCAGAGTCCATCTCAGAGTCAGTAAGCGAATTCGTATCAGAATCAGTCTCTGAATCAGTATCAGAATCCATCTCAGAGTCTGTAAGTGAGTCAATCTCAGAATCAGTGTCTGAGTCCATCTCAGAATCAGTCTCTGAGTCAGTCTCTGAGTCAGTATCAGAATCAGTGTCTGAGTCCATCTCAGAATCAATTTCTGAATCGGTATCAGAGTCAATCTCTGAGTCAGTCAGCGAATCGATTTCAGAGTCCCTTTCAGAATCAGTTTCTGAATCAGTATCAGAGTCAGTCAGCGAATCGATTTCAGAATCCGTCTCCGAGTCAGTATCAGAATCAATTTCTGAATCAGTTTCCGAGTCAATTTCCGAGTCAATTTCTGAGTCCATCTCTGAGTCAGTATCAGAATCTAGTGTAGAGATTCATTCACACGGTCCTGGATTGGTTAACCCACCGCTTCCACCAATGAATATTGAATCGATTTCTGAATCTGTTAGCCAGTCACTATCAATCTCTGAGTCCATTTCAGAATCAGTGTCTGAATCGATTTCAGAATCTGTTTCAGAATCAGTGAGCGAATCAATCTCTGAGTCCATTTCTGAGTCTGTATCAGAATCAACTCCTTCACAGGATTCACAACTTCCTCGTAAGTCTGCAGTATTGCCAAGTACAGGTGAGGAGTCGTCATCTTGGGCAGGATTGCTTGGAGCAGGCCTCTTGTTTGGTGGTTTGTACAAACGTCGAAAAAAAGACGAAGAAGAAGCAAGGTAATCAAAGCTAGAAGGCAAAAAGAAAAGTAGCTAGCAAATGTCAGCTACTTTCTTTGTATCAAGTTCTGATTTAAATATGGAAAAAACTGATAATCAGTTGAATAATAGACAAAGAAACAGTACACTAATAGATAAGTAAGGGAACTGTTAGCAGTTTTTATGGAAAAAGCTGGCGCATAAGATTTTTTAGATTCATTTAACCTAAAAATAGTAGCCTCAAAAAAGGAAAAATATGTGCCAACTAGCTATATTTTCCGTAGGAAAATTGAAAATGTATTCATTAAAAAAACTTAGTGTTTTCACAGTCTTTTTATTGACTTAGCCTAGCAATAGTGCTAAAATTGGGAGACTCTTTTGGACATATTTAAAACTAGTAAGACATGAGCAAAAAACGCAGTTAAAAAAATGATTTTTTAACACTTTTCTTGAAACAGCGAATAAGAATGAACAAGTCATACTAGTTGAATCGAAGCTGCCCTTTAACGAGGGCGACTTCGATTTATCATATGTGGGGATAAATAAGGTCTTATCCCTAGATATGATAAGGAATAGGAAGTTTATATTATGAAAAATATATGGAGAAACTATCGTTCTTCTAATCTAGCTAACCGTCTGACCTGGATGATTGGCATCGTATTTGTCTATATGTTGGGGAAATATATCCCAATCGCAACCCTTCCTGTTGCAGGCATTGAAGCGGGTGCATATAAATTAGATAGTGCCTTGGAGAACTTGGCCATGGTAACAGGTGGTCAGTTTTCGACCCTGAATCTATTTTCTCTCGGGCTGAGTCCTTGGATGACAGGGATGATCTTGTGGCGTTTTTTGACGCTCTTTAAGACAATTAAAGGTTTAACTGCCCAACAAAGCCATCGCTACCGCATGTTACTGATGTTTATTGTAGCCTTGATCCAGTCCATTGGGATTAGTTCCCTATCAGAGTACTATCAGTTTAGTCAGTTTGGTGACTATTCACTCCCAATCGTAAGGGGAATTACAATGGTAGTGATGATTGCCGGTAGTTTTGTCCTCATGTGGTTGGCAAATGTGAATGGCCGTAAGGGCTTAGGAGGCCCATCGGTTATTATTGTCTCCAACATGATTTTAACTTTTATCATTAATATCATCCGGTATTTTTCAGAAAAACGATTGGGAGGCCTCGAATTTTTGTTGACGATTGCGGTGATTGCATTAATCGCTTCTGCCTTGATTTGGATTACAGTTGTCATCTATCGAGCAGAGTATCGGATTCCGATTCGACGGATAATGATTATCAGTGCATTTGCCGAATCCACCTATATCCCAATTCGGGTGACGCCGGCAGGAGGGATGCCTTTCATGTATGCGATGACGCTGATGTCCTTGCCACCAATTCTGATTTCAGCTATGTTGCAGATTTTTCCAGAAAATCCTATATTGAAGGAGCTGGTTGGGAAGGTGAGTATTTCAGAATTACTCGGGATTCTGGTGTATATCTTCTTGCTCTTCATCTTAGCAATTGGTTTTGCCTACTTCAATATAGACCCGACTGAAGTCGCGGAAAATATGCAGAAAAGTGGGGACTATATCGAGAATGTTCGTCCAGGAGAGGCAACTCGGAAGTACATTTCCTTCTATCTAAATCGTTTAACCTTGGTTGGTGCGATCTATACCTGCTTGATGGGAGGTGTGCCCTTGATCCTGGTGTGGAGCCAGCAAGGGCAAATCAGTATCGCACTGTTGATCAACAATATTTATATTGTCACTACCCTTTTGTTGGGCATAGTGGAACAGGTTCGTATTCTTCGTTCATGGAGAGAATACGACGAGATTATTTAAAGGAGTTACTATGTTTTATTTTGTCCCATCCTGGTATCAAGGAAATCGTAAGTGGTATATGGAAGCCCCATTATGGTTTCGTGCCATTGAAAATATGACCTTTGACGATGCAGTGAATCAATTGAAGACCTTCCAGGCTGCGGGCGAAGAAACGATGATGCTCTTGTTGGGGTACCAACCTCATTTGCGCTATTTTTTGCACCGTCAAGATATTCTTTCAACCCCTTACTGGTCCTTCTTTGACGAGATTCAAAATATCCAAAGTAAAAATACCAAGGTGCTCCAGGTAACTGATTTGACTTGGCCACAGGGGGCACGTTTTGTCTATACTCCCTTTGCCTTGTTGGTCAAAATTGGGGATGAACGGATTGCGGAAGTACATTTTGCTGAAAGCGGCAATCTCTTGAAAGTGGAATACTTTAAGGAGAATGAAGTCACCTACCACTACCTGTTCGACGATCGTGGATTTTTATCGAGTATCCTTTATTTTTCAGATGGGAAGCCTAGCCATCAGGATTATCTGAATGAAAAAGGAGTCTGGCAGGTTCGTGAGCACTTGACAAAAGCTTCCAATCTCATTACCATCAACCCACGTGCAGATCAGGAATTCTTCCAGCTGGCTTATGAGAGCTGGGATGATTTGATTTTAGAGAAGTTATTCTTCTTCAAACGTCTGCGTATGACAGAACAAGACTACTTGGTTATTGCAGTCCATGAGCAACACAATCGCCTCTTGTTAGATGCTTTTGAACAACAGAAAAAAGTGTTGTCCTTTAGTGGTGACCGCTACAGTCTCCAAGAGGGCAGTGACTTAAAGCGTCTTGCTCAAGAAGGTGATGTCCTGGTAGTGGATTCGGAGAAAAACAAGCTGGCCCTTGAGTACAGTTTGGCCCAGCTGGGAACCCCTGCTCACCATGTCAGCAAGGTGACGCCGTTTGATACACGTTTGCGTTTAGGACGCAGTCAGACGGTCAAGGAATTGATTATTTACTGGCAGATGGACGGCGCAAGCCGTGAAGACTATTTACAAACCCTGCATGTTTTATTGCAGTTAATGGAAGAAAATCCCTTGATTGAATTGGATATTGTCAGCTATGAACGTGCACGCAATATGAAGGCTTTGGAAAGTGAATTGATTGCTCTTCTGCAGGAAAAATACACACTTGCTCGGTTCATGAAAGTATCGGAAGAGGCTGGTGAAAACCAATTGGAAGAGGATCAAGAGATGACCTTGTCCAGCATTCGCTTCCATACCTTTACCAATGAAAATCAGATTATTCGCCAATTAGATACGACTCGATTGGTATTGGATTTGGGACAGGTTCCGCATCTTTATACTCAGATTGCTAGTATTAGCGCCGGAATCCCACAAGTCAATCGCCAAGCTTCAGAGTATGTAACGCATGGGGAAAATGGTTGGATTGTGACGGGAATTAAAGACCTGACAGAAGCAGTCGCTTATTACTTTGATGGTCTGACAAACTGGAATAGGTCCCTTGTTTCAACTGTTCAAAAAATGGGGGATTACACTAGCGGTCGCATTATTGATCAATGGAAAGAATTATTAGAAAATAAAGGCTAACAGAATGAAAATTTTACAGATAGGAAGCCAAGATTGGTCGAAAGGAAAGGAGCTTCCAGAAGACCTGGAATGGCTTTATACGAGTGCAGAAGGCATTACAGACCTTCTCCAAGAGTTAAACGATGCAGCTTTGGCAAAAATTCCTGCTGAAAAATTAGCAGAAATGGGAGAAAATCCCAAGGTACCACTTTACTTTACAGGAATCCTAGTGACTGACTCTTTGTCGGAAAAGCAACTTGAACCTTTGATGAATAACATCGAAGCTTACGCTGTCTTTATGACAGAAAATGTGGAGGTCTTTGATATAGCTCCGACTGGTTTTTACCGCAGAAAGGTGATGTCTTACCTACCTATACAGGGAAACCAGGAAGAGTTGATCGCTTTTCTCCATATGAACCTTTTTTCAGGACAATATGGGGCTAAGTTAAAGATCCCTGAGATTGATGTCAATCCCAACTTTACGGGTCAAGTTGATTATGAGGGCAATGTCGGTGTTACGTTTACAGGTGATTTCGGGGAGGATTTCCAACCCTTGCTGACCTTTCGCTACAATCTGAGTACTTTTCCAATGTCTCTTGAAATCTGGTTGGAATACATAAAAAATGGTGACTGTGAACTTCGTCTGGAGTTGGATCTGATCCGTAAGGGTTCTTTAGCGGATGTATTTGAGAAACAGATTTTGAGTGAAGAAGAAATGAAAGAACCTTATGTTCTAGCACGACATCCAGAGGTTGGTTTCTATAGTGTGTCTGTTTCTGCCAGAGGGACAGGATCTATCAAGACAGGTGTACTCCATTGGCGTTATTCGCGTTCTGGACTTGGTCGTTTTGTCTTAGGAGGGAAGCGCCATTCGGATGCCAAACGCCAAGAAATTTTTCATTACTTTAACCCAGGTGATATGAAACCTCCTTTGAATGTTTATTTCTCTGGTTTTCGGGGAGCGGAAGGATTTGAAGGTTTCTTCATGATGAAACGCTTGGGAGCTCCCTTTCTACTCGTAGCCGATCCGCGTTTGGAGGGTGGATGCTTTTATTCTGGAACAGATGAATTAGAAGGGCACTTGCAGTCTGCAATCCAAGAGGCTTTGGATTACTTGGGATTTGATTCGAACCAGCTTATTCTTTCTGGTCTATCAATGGGAGCATTTGGTAGCCTGTATTATGCATCTCATTTTAATCCCCACGCGGTTATTGTCGGTAAACCATTTACAAACTTAGGTGAGACTGTTTCTAATTTGAAGTTGAAGCGTCCAGGTGAGTTTGAAACCAGTGGTGACATGATTCGTAATGTTGTCGGTGGAGCTGACCCTGCCTCAGTTGAAGCCTTTAACCAACGATTCTGGGATAAATTTGGCGAATCGGATTTTCATACGACTCAATTTGCGATTGCCTATATGGAGCAGGATGACTATGATGGCTATGCCATGGAACGCTTGATTGATTATTTGGCAGATAAAGACGTCCATATCTTCTGTAAGGGGTATGAAGGGCGTCACAATGACAATAGTCGTGCCATCAACCGTTGGTTTAAGGCTCAATACCATAAGATTCTACAAAATGATTTTGGAAGGGACGTGTAATGGCAGAAGTGTTAGTGCAAAAATTACTCTGGACAGGAGTAGCCCCAGGTGTGAACTACCTGTACGGTTCAATGATCCAGATACAGGAAGACTCGATTTTCTTTGAGAACCTTCATTTTTCACCAGGTAAAGCCATCAAAACTTGGCGGTCTCGGACCAATTATCAGGTCAATCGTTCCTGTCCGGAACTCCCGTTGCTCTATCCAGGAGTTACCTATCGCCTAGAGCAAAAGCTCACCATTGTGCCTGAACAGACCGCCTATTTTCAAATTCAATATTTCAATCGCCAGAATGAAGAAATCCAACGGGATATTCTCAGAAATGGTCAGGAAGAATTTACCTTGCCCAAAGAGGCCTTCACTTATCAGATTTCCCTTATGAGTGCAGGTTGTCAGCAGGTGGAATTCTTCCATATTGCGATTTATGGACCTGAAAATAGCGCCAAACCTTTGATAGAAAGAAATCAGGTCAGTAGCTACACATCAGATCAGGAACCTGAGGAACTAAGATTGGTGAGCCGCTTGATTCACCAAAAAGGATAAAGGAATAGCAACCATGCAATACAAGACTTCTTTGCTGAATCAGATTCGGTTGAGAAAGATTAAAAAATTAACCAGACAGATTAATGCTCTGTCCGATACCTATGAAGGGATGACCGATCAAGACTTGGCGAATCAAACAAGTCTCTTTAAGGCGCGCTTGGAAGCAGGAGAGGACCTAGACGATATACTGGTAGAAGCGTTTGCGGTTTGTAGGGAAGCCTGTTACCGTGTCCTAGGTCAATTTCCATATGATGTACAGGTGATGGGGGGAATTGCCCTCCATCAAGGGACCATTGCGGAGATGAAGACTGGTGAGGGAAAAACCCTGACGGCGACAATGCCCCTATACCTCAATGCCTTATCAGGAAAAGGCGCGATTTTGGTCACCACCAATGAGTATCTGGCCAAGCGGGATGCTCTGGAAATGGGGCAGGTCTATGAGTTTCTCGGCCTAACTGTTGGTCTTGGTGTCTATGATGATGACCAAGAAGGAGATGCAGAGACTAAACGAATGGTCTATGGAGCCGATATCACCTATGTAACAGGTGCTGGTCTGGGTTTTGATTACCTGTCTGATAACCTTGCTTCTTCAAAGAGCGAGAAGTTCCTACGTGACTTTAACTATGTTATTGTTGATGAGGCGGATGCGGTCTTGCTAGATAGCGCCCAAACTCCTCTCATCATCTCAGGGACCCCTCGAGTTCAATCCAATATGTACGATATCTGCGATCAGTTTGTACTAACTTTGGGAGAAGAGGAGTTTTACTTTGACCCAGATAAAAAAGAAGTCTATTTGACGAACAAGGGAAATGACTATGCGGAACACTATTTCGCAGAAGAGAGCATTTACAATGCAGACAACTGGGAGCTCAATCGCCATATCAACCTAGCCTTACGGGCCCACTATCTCTACAAGAAAAATTATGATTATGTGGTACAGGATGATGAGGTCAAACTCTTGGACAATCGAACAGGACGCGTGTTAGAAGGCACCCGTCTACAATCTGGTATTCACCAAGCCTTGGAAACCAAGGAAAATGTGAAGAAAACCAAAGAAAGTCGTGCCATGGGCTCAGTTACCTATCAAAGCCTCTTCAACATGTTCCCTAAACTTGCAGGAATGACAGGTACAGGACACCAGGCAGAGGATGAGTTGATTTCGACTTATAAGGTTCCAGTTATCTCCATTCCGACCAATGTGCCGATTCAACGAATCGATTATCCAGATAAAATTTATACCACTCTTCCAGAAAAATTGTATGCAACGATGGAGCTAGTTAAGGAGCTGCATGCCAAGGGACAACCTGTGCTGTTGATTTCTGGAACTGTGGAAATCACCCAAATTTATTCGCAACTGCTCTTGCAAGAAGGCATTGCCCATTCAACATTGACAGCTAATAATGTGGCAAAAGAAGCCTTGATTATCAAAGAGGCTGGTCAGTTGGGGACGGTGACTTGTGCGACTATTATGGCCGGCCGTGGGACTGATATTAAGTTGGGACCAGGTGTGGAACAATTGGGTGGTTTGGCAGTTGTTGGAACCGAGAGGATGGCCAATAGTCGGATGGACTGGCAGTTGCGCGGTCGAGCAGGCCGTCAAGGTGAACCAGGCATGTCTCAGTTCTTTGTCTCCTTGGAAGATGAATTGTTGACCAACTATGGTCCGGAATGGGTCAAAAAATACTTTAAAAAGCATAATCGTGAAGATCGTAGAAATTATGGTCGAGCTTTGACAGGTCGTCGCTTCCATGCGGCTATTCATCAAGCTCAAGAAAAGAGTGAGGATAATGCTGTCAGTGCTCGTCAATCAACTATTCGCTTTGATGAAAGCTTGCGAGTCCAGCGCCAGAAGATTTATGGCTTGCGGGACCGCTTGATTCTCGATGATGCGAACTTGGCGGAAAATGTCCGCCAGATCATGGAAGAAGTGATCGATTCTTATTTGACCGAGAACAAGGAGCGAACACGCCATCAGCTACGCCGCTATATCTTGGACAACTATAGCTATGCTTTCAGGTATTTCCCAAGAGCTTTAGACTTGGACGATGACCAGGACGTTAAGAACTATTTGTTAAAATTGGTGGAAGAAGAAGTGGCTAAAAAAGGGATGCTTTTGCAGTCAGAAGAAGCTTTGTCAGAGTTCTATCGTCTGTCTGTTTTGAAGGCAATTGATGAGTGCTGGGTCGAAGAAGTTGACAGTCTCCAACAATTGAAGGGGGTTGTCACAACACGATCTACAGCCCAGAGGGATGGGATGTCCGAATACTACCAAGAATCCCTGCGTTCCTACAAACAGATGTCTGATTTTGTCAAACAGAAAATCGCTCGAAATGTTATGCTCAGTACCATAGAGCAATCGAAAGATGGAAAACATTCTATTTATTTTGTATAAGAAAAGGAACAGAAGATGACCATTTATAATGTCAACCGTGGAATTGGTTGGGCCAGCAGCGGAGTAGAGTATGCCCAAGCCTATCGGGCCAGCATTTTTAGAAAGATTGGCCAAGATAGTAAATTTATTTTTACAGATATGTTTCAAGGAGAAAACCTGGCTCATTTTACAGCCAATATTGGCTTTGAAGACCAGGAAATTATCTGGCTCTATGGCTTTTTTACCGATGTCAAGATTGCAGCGACAACCTATCCTTTGATGGAGTTTGAAGCCAGTCTAGATTCTGATTTTGTCAAGGTTTCACAGAGCCCCGAATCTGTCAAATACCAGCATAAAGACAAGGACTTGGTCATCTTGGTGTTTACACGGAAAAATCATCCAGACTATGTGCAAAAGGTAGAGTTTCTTTCCAAAGGGAAGCTGATTCGCAAGGACTACTATAGCTATACCAAGATGTTTTCGGAATACTATGCTCCAGTGGATAATGCACCTGTTTTAAATGTGCGGGTATTTTTCAACGAAGATGGTTCTATCGCCTATGAAGAAAACTGTTCTGGTGACCAGAGTATCTTCCGTTTTCCTGATGCTATCCTTTGTACAAAAGAGGAGTTGATTGGTCGCATGTTGGACCGATTGGCTCTGACAAAAGAGGACATTATCTTGATTGATCGTGCTACTGGGACAGGTCAGGCGATTCTGCGCCACCGAGGGGAGGCCCGTGTGGCGGTCGTGATTCATGCAGAGCATTACAATATGAATTCTGTGACGGAAGAAACCATTCTTTGGAATAACTATTACGAATATCAGTTTTCGAATGCGGATAAGATTGATGCCTTTATTACCTCAACCAAGGCGCAAGCGGAAACGCTGGCGGCCCAATTTGAGACCTATACGCCTTTCCGCCCGAAAATTTTTACTTTACCAGTTGGTAGTTTGGATGAATTGCGCCAGCCCGAAGGGGATCGTCGTCCTTTCTCTTTGGTGACCTGTTCGCGACTGGCTAGTGAAAAACACATTGATTGGTTGGTGGATGCGGTGATTCAGGCCCAAAAACACTTGCCAGATCTTCAGTTTGATATTTATGGTGAGGGTGGGCAACGTAGCCGCTTGGAAGCTATGATCAAAGAACACGATGCGTCCTCTTTTATTCGCTTGATGGGGCACCATGATTTAACAGAGGTTTATAAACACTACCAAGCCTACTTGGCAGGTTCGACCTCAGAAGGTTTTGGTTTGACCTTGATGGAAGCCATTGGTTCTGGGCTGCCGATTATTGGCTTGGATGTTCCTTATGGCAACCAAACCTTTGTGCGGGATGGGCAAAATGGTAGCTTGATCAGTCGTTTGGACATTGATGATCCGACTGTCTATGGCCGACTCTTTGCCGAAAAACTGCTGGACCTATTCCAATCAGGTCAGCTGGAAGACTGGCAGGCGGCATCCTATGACCGTGCCAAGGAATTTCTGACGGTCGAATTGGAAAAAGCGTGGTTGCGCTTTATTGAGGAGGTTTAAAATGATTCAATTATATGATAGCTTCCATCAGGCTAGTAAGGATCTGTATTATTCACTGACTCAGGCAGGTTTCCAAGGTCCTGTCGTTGTCATTAATGATGATGGTTTTCTACCAAAAGGTGTGACCTCTGCCTATTCATACTATTGCCAAATGGAGACAGGTCAGGGGTGCTCGCTTTATTTCAACCAACTCCAAGTCCCTCCTTTTTGGGAAATTACAGGGACCAATGGTGAAGGGGAAGTCTGGGATTACAGCCAACGGAAGGCAAAGATTTTTTATGCCGAACCCAAGCACCTCCGTCGCATCAAAAATGTTGACTGGTTTGGACCAAATGAAAAGGTACGTTTTACAGACCACTACAATCGCTTTGGTTGGTTGTTTGCACGAACCTATTTTAATGCCGAGCAGAAGGTGACTAGCCGTATTTATTTCAATCAGGCAAAACAAGAGGTCTTGGTTGAGAATTTCATGACGGGTGACATTCAGTTAAACTGGCAGGGAAAAGTGTATTTCTTTGACAATCGTGTGGAATTGTTCCGCCATTATTTTGCGGAAATGGGCTGGGAATTGTCAGAGATTTGGTACAACTCTTTATCGACTCCTTTTTTCCTCTCCTACAACAGTCCAGAAGCAGGTCAAGATGTCCTATTTTGGCAGGAAGGTATCCAGGAGGACATCCCAGGAAACATGAAGGTCATGTTGAATTCTTCCCACGTTCGTACACAACGTGTATTGGTACAGCAGCGTCAGGTTTATCAGAAGATGATGGATATCTTGCCGGAAGAACAAAAGGCCAAGATTGCTTACCTAGGTTATATCTATCCAAGCTTGCGTGAGAATGCTGGACGAAAGGAAATCCTTATCCTAACCAACTCGGATCAGATTGAGAAATTAGAGGAGCTAACTCAAGCACTACCAGACTTCCACTTCCATATCGGCGCATTGACAGAAATGTCTCAACGATTGATGGCTTTTGAAGCGAAGTCAAATATTACCCTCTATCCAAATATTTCACAGAAACAACTGCAACAGTTGTTCCAAGAATGCGATATCTACCTCGATATCAATCATAGTGGAGAAGTAATGGATGCGGTTCGCAAGGCCTTTGAGCAAAATATGGTGATTTTGGCCTTTGAGCAAACCATTCATAACCGTGATCTGATTCCAGCTTCCCACCGCTTTGATGCCAGCCAGCCAACTGACATGGTGATGGCCTTGGCAGGCTTTGCATCATCTTATCCACAGATGGTGGCCTTGCAGCGTGAAGAAACAAGCAATGAATCTGTTACTGGATACCAACAGTTACTTGGGAAGGAGGAGCGCTAAATGACAGAGAAACGCAATCCTTTATTGGATGAAGCGATTGAGAAACAAATCAAGGAAGCTCGCTATGTTGAGCCTAAGAAAAACAAGCAGAGACGGAATTATTTTTACCTGACCATCATTTTCCTTGTGACCTTGGCAGTTATTTTCTCCCTCCTTCGTTACTTATAGAAATTCTTGCCTACAAGCCAATTGAAATCTTGAAAATTGCATGAAAATGTGAGAAAATATGTCAAATAAGAATGTGGGGGAAGAGCCATGCGAGATGATATACTCTTGAATGACCGAGCGGCTGCTCTTGCTGACCAATTGGTCCCGGTTTTAGGGTATTTTGGATGGTTTTTAGAAGTCGTACTTGGCCATCTGCCCTTGGTAATGTTGGCGTATGGGAGCAGGGCAATCCAGCTTAGCTATGACCACTTTGCGGCTCCTGGCATCCACAATCTCCAAAATAATGATATTAGGGTCTTTAATTCCGAGTAGTTGTGTGATAAAATTGAATTGTTCCATATGAGTCTCTCTAAATGATAGTTTTTTCGCTTTTCATTATAGGTCATATGGGGCTTTTTTCTACACTCTAAAAGGCTCGATAATCTCTACAGTGGATTTACCCACTACAGTCTCATAGAGCCTGTTTGTCTTTTTCTGTGTACGACGGGCATGTCGTACATCTGAGGTGGAAGTCCTCCGTTGGCACCCGCTACAGGTGAACCCAATAGCGACTCCCAAGCCTGACTATCGTGAGGTAGCGGATTAAAACGGTCAGGGGAGAGACCGTTTTAATTCTGACGCTAGAAACCAAGATCGTCAGAGGAAGGGATAGCGAAATTGTGGAACTACCAACAGAAACGTGATACGAAGGCGTATATAGCGTACAAGGTGGCTCAGAAAACTAAAATACAAAAAGGTAGTCGTAACCTAAATGCGTAATTCACGAGTGTAATTGAACTCGGACTAAGGTCCTCATATCTTGTGTAAACGAGGAAAAATGTACGACTTATCCCGTGAGGTCTCATGGTCGTCAATAAGATGTAGTAACAACGAATCATGAGAAGTACCCTCGCCTATTGTTGTTATCAACTTATTCTTCGTTGAACAATCTTTATTTAATCACTTCTATGTAACTTTTTTTCATCAGAAAAAGACTTACTGTTATTTTTTGTCTAAATTTCACTGCAATTGTGGCATACTATTTTTGAGTTAAGAAAGTGGATCAATTTATGAATTCAAAAAATAGTAAGTATCGGATATGAATTTTGGTATCGAAAGTGGCTGGGGTAATAAGAAAACCATTTTAAAAATTTGGTCTGGGTTGTCTATACACACTTTGGACAGATGGCTACGTGAAATGAAGAAGAGTAAAAAATTTCGAGATGCAGTTATTAATCCATCACATAAAACATTTTTTGTTCAAATTGACCGATTTGAAGAATTTCTGAGATATAAGGACAAAAAGAAAATAAAACAATGAAGACGAAAATAAAAAAAAATGGTAGAATAGATGAGTTAGCTATCTATATTAAAAAGCTTGATTTTGCCCAATAACTGCCCATTTCTTATAAATAATATCAAGTTAGGCTCACAAAAGCCCAAAGTAAAGGAGTTTTAATCCCATGGCAATTATTCAATGGTTTCCGGGGCACATGTCCAAGGCGCGCCGTCAGGTTCAGGAAAATATTAAGCACGTGGATTTCGTGACCATTTTGGTCGATGCCCGCTTGCCCCTATCCAGCCAAAACCCCATGCTGACCAAGATTGTCGGAGACAAGCCCAAGCTCATGATTCTCAACAAGGTTGATTTGGCAGACCCTGTCCGTACAAAAGAATGGCAGAGCTACTTTGAAGGTCAGGGAATTCGTGCCCTTGCCATCAACTCAAAAGAGCAAGCGACGGTGAAAAAGGTGACCGACGCAGCCAAAAGCTTGATGAAAGAGAAGATTGAACGCCTCCGCGAGAGAGGTATTCAAAAAGAAACCTTGCGGACCATGATTATCGGTATTCCAAATGCAGGAAAATCTACCCTCATGAACCGTCTGGCAGGGAAGAAAATCGCCGTTGTCGGTAACAAACCAGGTGTGACCAAAGGCCAACAGTGGCTCAAGTCCAACAAGGACCTTGAAATCCTAGATACACCAGGTATTCTCTGGCCTAAGTTTGAAGACCAGGAAGTCGGTCTCAAGTTGGCTCTGACTGGTGCCATTAAGGATCAGCTCTTGCCCATGGATGAGGTGACTATTTTTGGTTTGGACTACTTCAAAGCCAACTACCCAGAACGTCTACAAGAGCGGTTCAAGGGCATGGATTTGGAGCAGGAAACGGCTGACCTCATCATAGACTGGACCCGCAAACTCGGTTTCCGCGACGACTATGACCGCTTCTACAATCTCTTTGTCAAGGAAGTGCGTGATGGCAAGTTGGGCGTCTACACATTGGACAAGGTGAGTGATTTCGATGGCAACGATTAAAGACATCAAGGCGCAGTTGGCCCAATTTACCGATTTGACAGATCCTCGCTGGGCAGAATTTGAGGCGGATGAGCGAGCGGGTGTCCAGACTGCTATCAAGCAGCGTCGCTCTGCCATTCTTAAAGAAATCCAAGAAGATGAACGCTTGGAGACCATGCTGGTCTACGAGAAGGCTCTGTATGAGATTGGACTTGAATTTGTGGCTGGGATTGACGAGGTCGGGCGTGGCCCTCTAGCAGGTCCCGTGGTGGCAGCAGCTGTTATCTTGCCCAAGGGCTGCAAAATTCGTCACCTCAACGATTCCAAGAAAATCCCCAAAGCCAAGCACCAGGCCATATATGAGGAGGTTATGGAGCGGGCAGTAGCTGTGAGAATTGGTGTGATGGATAATCACATCATCGACCGAGTCAATATCTACGAGGCGACTAAATTAGCCATGTTGGAGGCCTTGGGAAAGCTGGACCAGCAACCGCAGCACCTTTTGATTGACGCCATGACATTAGACACTCCCATCCCGCAGACTTCCGTCATCAAGGGTGATGCCAACAGTTTGTCCATCGCAGCAGCTTCTATTGTTGCCAAGGTGACGCGGGACCAGATGATGGCAGACTACGACCGTCAATTTCCGGGTTATGGCTTTGCCAAAAATGTTGGTTATGGTACTGTAGAGCATTTACAAGGCCTAGCAAAACATGGCGTGACACCCATTCACCGTCGGACATTTGAGCCTATCAAGTCTATGATATTGAAGTAGAATAGCTTGGAAAACAAGATAAAAAAGATAAAAAAGTCCTTACAAGTTTCAACAAGGACTTTTTATATGGACCGAGTATAGGAGGCCAGGGTTCAATGTTTTTCAAGCGGTTGTTTATTTTTGTCCAGTGTAAAACCTTCCCCTAAGACCTCGTGGGCGTCGGTAATGGTGATGAAGGCATGAGGGTCGATGCGGTGAATCAGTTCCTTGGTTTCCTGGAGTTGGCTCTTATAAATGACCGAATAAACCATATTTACTGGCGTTTTACTGTAAAATCCTTCGGCCTTGATAAAGGTAACACCGCGCTCTATCTCCGCATCAATAGCAGTAGCAATTTCCTGCGATTTCTGGGAAATAATCATCAGGCCCTTGCTGCCATAGCCACCATCTGAAATGAAATCAATGACACGAGTAGCAATGGCCACCATCATCAGGGTATAGAGGACCAGTCTCAAGTCTTTAAAAACAAGGACGATAAAGGTCAGGATGATGATATCGACAGCTAAAATGATTTGACCGATTGAATAGGGCAGATACTTATGACCGATACGGGCGATAATATCACTACCGCCAGTAGTTCCCCCAGCTTTAAAAATCAAACCCAGTCCAATTCCCATCAAAATTCCGCTAAAGGTGCTGACCAAAAATAAGTCATGTTCCAGATTGATAGCCAAGGGGAATTTTTCAAAAATTGCCAGCCAAAGCGTAACGCTAAAGGTTCCCAGAATACTTAAATAAAGAACTTTTTTGCCTAGCAATTTCCAGCCGATGACGAATAGTGGAATATTAACGAGAATGTTCATCAACCAGGGCTGGATGTTGAACAAGTAGTAGAGAATGAGTGTCAGTCCAGTCACTCCGCCTTCAAATAGGTGATTGGGCATGACCAGATAGTTCAAAGAAAAGGCAAACAAGGCACTGCCAATCATGATGGTCAAAATATTTCGAATACGTAGCATAGTCTCTCCTTAGGCACGACAAGATTTTCAGCTATGTGAGTTTATATATACTAATATTGTACGTCATTTATTATTGAAATACAAGTCAATTTGTAAGTGCTTTTTCTGCTGAAATTTGTTACAATAATGAGAACAATGAAAAAGGTGGTAATCATGGAAAAAGGTCATTTTATTACATTTGAGGGACCAGATGGGGCTGGAAAGACAACGGTCTTGCAAGAGCTCTTGCCTAAATTACAGGTACTTGGTCTGGAAGTGATTACTACTAGAGAACCGGGTGGAGTTGCCATCGCAGAAGACATCCGGAAAATCATTCTTGATCCGGCCAATACAGCCATGGATCATAAAACGGAACTCCTGCTGTTCATTGCTGCTAGGAGACAGCATTTGATTGAGAAAGTCTTGCCACCACTCCAAGAAGGGAAGATGGTCATTATTGACCGCTTTATTGACTCTTCAGTGGCCTATCAGGGACATGGTCGTGGTCTAGATATTGCCGATATTGACTGGCTCAATCACTATGCGACGGATGGGCTCAAGCCCGATTTGACCCTCTATTTTGACATAGATGCCGAAGAAGGGCTGGCAAGAATCGCCCGCAATGCTGAACGCGATGTGGACCGGTTGGATATGGAAAAAGCGGACATGCACAGACGGGTCCGACAAGGCTATTTGGCCATTTTAGAAAAAGAACCAGAGCGGTTTGTCAAAATTGATGCCAGCCAGCCCCTAGAGGCTGTTGTCCAGGACGCGCTCGGTATCATCCAAGAGCGACTATTGAAAGCAAATGAATTATAAGAATTTAAGCAACTTGCAGCCGAAACTGATTGAAGATTTCGTTCATATTCTACAAGGGAGCCATCTGGCACACGCCTATCTGTTTTCTGGTGATTTTGGGAATTTTGAAATGGCCCTGTTTTTAGCCAAGGCTATTTTCTGTACGGAAAAGACAGACTCCCTTCCCTGCGAAATGTGTCGGACCTGCCGTTTGATTGAGAGCCAGGAATTTTCGGACGTGACCATATTATCACCCCAGGGCAATACCATAAAGACGGATGCGGTCCGCGAAATCGTGAAGAATTTTTCTCAATCTGGTTTTGAATCATCGAAACAGGTCTTTATTATCAAGGATGCGGAGAAGATGCACGTCAATGCAGCCAATTCGCTCTTGAAGGTCATAGAAGAACCCCAGTCAGAAATCTACATTTTTCTGTTGACCAATCAATTGGAAGCAGTGTTGCCAACCATCAAAAGTCGGACACAGATTGTCCAATTTCCCAAGAATCTGGCGCTTTTGGAACGCAGCTTAGAAGAATCTGGTTTGCTAAAGACCCAGGCTAGTTTATTGGCTCAGCTGGTTTCCAGTCAAGATGAAGCTCAAAAGCTAGCTAAAAACAAGTCCTTTTTGGAGGCCTTGGTCCAGGCGAGAAAGTTTATTGACCTCCTGCAGGAGCAGCCCAATCTGGCTTATTTACAGGCGGGAACCCTGGTGGGGCTTGTGCCTGAAAAAGTGGAGCAGGGTCAATTGCTGGATTTACTGACTATCCTTTTGGCGGAGAATCTGGACAAAGCGGATGCGCGTGATAGGCTGGATACATTGCTGACGGTGAAGAAAATGTGGCAGTCTAATGTTAGTCTGCAAAATTGCCTAGAATACCTCACTCTTAGTTAGAATAGAAAGTATAAGATGGATAAAAAAGATATTTTTCATGCCTTGGATGGGTTCTCGCAGAATTTATTTGAGACTCTTGCTGAGGTAGAATCAATTAAGAAAAATCTCCAGGCTGTGATTGATGAAAATACAGCTTTGCGATTGGAAAATGCCAAGATTCGTGAACGTTTGAAGAAAGAGATTGCTACTGAAAATAGGGCGACGCATTCAAGTCTAGGCAATCTGGAGGCTATATATTTGGATGGTTTCCATATTTGCAATGACTTCTACGGTCAACGTCGGGACAATGATGAACCATGTATGTTCTGTGATGTCATATTGAATCGAGAGTAAGATGAAACTACAAAAATCATTTAAGGGACAAACAGCTTACGGCAGTCTTTACCTGGTACCGACACCGATTGGTAACCTGCAAGATATGACCTTGCGGGCTATTGACACGCTGAAAAATGTTGATCTGATTGCAGCTGAGGACACGCGCAATACAGGACTTCTCCTAAAGCAGTTCGAAATTGAAACCAAGCAGACGTCCTTTCACGAGTATAATGCCTATGAAAAAATTCCTGGGCTGATAAACTTGCTTAAATCAGGTCAATCCTTGGCCCAGGTTTCGGATGCAGGCCTACCGTCTATTTCAGACCCGGGTCATGATTTGGTTAAGGCTGCCATTGCAGAGGATATTCCAGTCATTGCCCTGCCTGGTGCCTCGGCTGGGATCACAGCTTTAATTGGATCAGGAATAGCTCCACAGCCTCATATTTTTTATGGCTTCTTACCGCGAAAATCAGGTCAGCAAAAGGAATTTTTCCAGCAAAAGCTACAGTATCCAGAAACACAGATTTTCTACGAATCTCCCTATCGTGTGGCTGATACCTTGGAAAATATGCTCGCTGTCTACGGAGATCGTCAGGTGACGGTCGTTCGTGAATTGACCAAGCTTTACGAAGAATACCAACGTGGGACCATTTCAGAATTATTGGATTTTCTAGCAGATAATCCCCTCAAAGGCGAATGCTTGATTATTGTAGCTGGAGCTAGTGATGAGGACATTCCTTCCGTAGACCAGGTCGATTTGGTAGCGGAAGTTGAGGCAGAAATCGCAGTAGGTCGCAAACCAAATCAAGCTATTAAAGAAGTTGCCAAACGCTATCAACTAAAAAAACAAGAAGTATATGACCTCTATCATGGACTGGCTTAGGCTGGTCTTTTTATAATATAATTTTAGAAAAATGTATAAAAACAAGTTTATTTCAGAATAATATATGAAATTTTTCGGAAAAATTTGATGATAAACCGAATATTTAGTCACTAAAAATGGAAAATAATGGTGAAATTTCATTTTCATGTGGTATAATAGGCTCATCTTAATTTGGAGGGTTTTTATGACAATCTACAACTTTTCTGCAGGTCCTGCAGTCTTGCCAAAACCAGTGCTGGAAAAGGCACAAGCTGAATTTTTGGATTACAATGGTTCGGGAATGAGTGTGTTGGAGATGTCCCATCGCTCCAAGGATTTCGACGATATTATTAAAGGTGCTGAGGCGACCCTGCGCGAGCTGATGGCTATTCCAGATAACTATAAGGTTATTTTCTTGCAGGGTGGTGCATCCCTTGAATTTACCATGATTCCGCTCAATTTTGCCAAGGGCAAGAAAGCCTACTATTTGGCTGGTGGTTCATGGGGGAAAAAAGCCTATACTGAGGCTGTCAAGCTGTCTAAAACTATTGACTTTGAGCCAATTTTGCTGGGTTCTTCTGAGGAAATTACCTATGCAGAATTGCCTACATTTAACAAAAATGACATCGACCCAAATGCAGCCTATGTGCATTTGACGACCAACAATACAATTGAAGGAACAGCAGTTTATGATATTCCAGATACCAACGGTGTGCCTGTGATTGGTGACATGTCGTCAAACATCTTGGCAGCTCGCTATAATGTGGAAGATTTTGCCATGATTTATGCAGGTGCTCAGAAAAATATAGGCCCTGCAGGTGTGACAGTGGTTATCGTCCGTGAAGATTTCCTCAACGACGAGCCAGTACTTTCAAGCATGCTGGACTACCGTATCCAAGCAGACAATGAGTCACTTTACAATACACCGCCAGCTTACTCTATCTACATTTCAAAACTTGTCTTTGAATGGGTCAAAGAAATCGGTGGCGTTGATGAAATGGAAAAAATCAACCGCGAAAAAGCTGGTCTGCTCTACGATTACATTGACCAGTCTGCTTTCTACACCAACCCTGTTCGCATCAAGGAACAGCGCTCAGTGGCCAACATTCCATTTGTATCACCAAGCGAAGAATTGGATGCTAAGTTTGTCAAAGAAGCGACTGCAGCAGGCTTTAAGAACATCAAGGGTCACCGTTCCGTTGGCGGCATGCGTGCTTCCTTGTATAATGCCTTCCCGCGTCAAGGCGTTGTAGACTTGATTGACTTCATGAAGAAATTTGCTGCGGAGAATGCCTAATGGAAATCCGTCTGGCACATCCCAATGAAGTCGGGGCCATCGAAGCAATCTTTCAAGAGGCACGAGCTTACTTAGCGGCCTCTGGCATTGACCAATGGCAGGGAGAGTATCCAAGCGCGAGTGAGGCAATCGAGGATATCTTATCTGGTAAGGGTTATGTGGGCTTGGTAGATGGCAAGATTGTGGCTTATGCAGCGGTTCATCGTGGTCAGGAAGAGGCCTATGAGGCAATCTATGACGGCAAATGGCAGCACAATAATCCAGTCTATACGACCTTTCATCGTGTGGCAGTGTCAGCCAGTGTTCGTGGTCAAAAGTTTTGTCAGACTTTCTTGCAGGGCTTGATTGAAGGCCAGAAGGGACCAGACTTCCGTTGTGATACCCACGAGCAAAATAAGGCTATGCAACATATCTTGCTGAAGTTGGGCTATGTCTATTGTGGCAAGGTTCCCATTGACGGGGAACGCCTGGCCTATCAAAAAATCAAACACAAGAGCGAACGCAGTCTATATCAAGAGGTGAATGAAGATGACCGTTGGCTCCTAAACTCAAATTAAAAAATGAAAGTAGGGCGGAAGCTAATCCGCCTTTTTGGTAAAAAAATGGTATTTAGCGTTAGAACTTTTAATAATATCAACCAGGTTGGTCTCAAGGAACTGGGCAATCGTTTCCAGATAGATGGGGATCAGGCAGGCAATCCTGATGCCTTTATCATCCGTTCTGAAAACCTGCATGGCTTTGATTTTCCAGAAAATCTCAAGGCTATTGCCCGTGCTGGTGCTGGTACAAACAATATTCCAATTGATGTGGCTACTGAAAAAGGGATTGTGGTCTTCAATACTCCGGGTGCCAATGCCAATGCGGTAAAAGAAGCGGTTATCGCCTCTATTCTCCTGTCTGCTCGTGATTATATCGGTGCGACTGCCTGGACCAATGCCCTGTCTGGCGACGATGTGCCAAAGCAGGTCGAGGCAGGTAAAAAGCAGTTTGCTGGGACAGAGATTTCTGGAAAGACACTCGGTGTCATCGGTCTGGGTGCTATCGGTGCTCGTATTGCAAATGATGCTCGTCGTCTAGGTATGAATGTTCTTGGTTACGACCCGTATGTGTCTGTTGAGACAGCCTGGACCATTTCTAGTCACGTCAAGCGCGTGGATGATTTGAAGGAAATCTTTACCCAGTCAGACTACATCACCGTTCATGTGCCATTGACTGACAAGACTCGTGAGCTCTTCAATGCAGACAGCTTTGCTCTCATGAAAAAAGGGGTTACCTTGGTCAATTTTGCCCGTGGTGAATTGGTCAACAACGCTGATTTGTTTGAGGCGATTGATGCAGGTGTTGTTAAAAACTATGTGACGGACTTTGGTACAGAAGAGGTCCTCAACAAACCGCACATTACAGTCTTTCCGCACGTTGGTGGATCGACCGAGGAGGCGGAGCTCAACTGTGCCATTGCGGCTGGTCAGACCATTCGTCAATTTATGGAGACGGGTGAGATTATCAACTCTGTCAACTTCCCGAATGTTAAGCAATTCCTCGATGCACCGTATCGCATTACCTTGATCAACAAAAATGTGCCAAATATCGTGGCGACAATCACGACAGCTGTGTCTGAGCTAGGGATTAACATCGACAATATCATTAACCGTTCTAAGGGTGACTATGCCTATACCTTGCTGGATTTAGACGAGTCAGATAAGTCTAAAATTGACAGCCTGGTGGCTAAGTTTGAAGACCTGGATGCTATTATCAAGGTTCGTGTCATTAAACATAAATAATGCTATACAAACAAATCTACACTAGTCCCCTTGGCCCCATTTCTTTGATTGCGAGTGACCAGGGCTTGGTAGGGGCTTGGTTTCATGATCAGAAGTATTTTGAGAGGGGAGTGGCAGAGGAAATTTCTCTCACTCCTCATCCTCATTTGGACCAGGCAGCACGCTTATTGGCAGAGTATTTTGCTGGAAAATTCCCTGGCTTTAGCCAATTGCCACTAGATTTACGAGGGACGGATTTTCAAATGAAGGTCTGGCGAATTTTACAAGAAATTCCTGTAGGTCAGACGACAAGCTATGGTCAGATTGCCAAGGCCTTGGACATCCAATCAGGTCAGGCAATCGGCGGAGCAGTGGGAAGAAATCCCTTGTCTATCATCATTCCCTGTCACCGTGTTCTGTCAAGTGACATGAAGTTGACTGGCTATGCTGGGGGCTTGGATAGAAAAATTTGGCTCCTGCAACATGAAAATCCGTATTTTGAGGTGAGGAAATGATTTTATTTTACGAATATCCAAAATGTTCAACCTGTCGGGCAGCTAAGGCTGAGCTCAAAAAACTGGGTCTAGAATTTGAAGCTATCGACATCAAGACAACACCGCCCAAGGCTGCTCAATTGAAAGAGTGGATGGATGCGACTGGATTGGAGTTGAAGAAGTATTTCAATACATCGGGCAACAGCTATCGCGAATTGGGTTTGAAAGACAAGTTTGCAGACTTGACGGTTGATGAGGCCTTGGATTTGTTGGCCAATGATGGTATGTTGATTAAGCGCCCCTTGCTCATTCAGGATGGGAAAATTCTTCAGATTGGTTACAAGACACCATACGAAAATCTCGGTTTCTAGGCCGAGATTTTTTCTTATAAAGCATATTCAACTGAGATGTACTCATGCTGTTTTTGCAGGAGATAGAGCATCTGTGGTTTTTCAGCCAGCAATTGTTGCACTAACTGGTGTTCCACATCGTGCAGATTGATTTTTACCCGGATGTTCATACCTTGTTTGAAGATGTGAATATCTATATCTTGAGCATCTTCGTCAAGATAAGAACCAAGAATTTGATAGATGGATTCATGGATTTCAGGCACATGGGTTGTTCCGTTGGCCAGTTCCTTGAAAGCAGTTAGGAGACCATTCCAAGGCTCCTTAAAGGAAATCAAGGCCAAGGCCACAGTCAGGAAAAAGTCACCGGTGTAGTGGAGAAATCCAAGCGGTCCATTGATTGGGACAAAGAATAGCAGTAGGATTGCCAAGCCAATGGCCCCTGAGATGAGCCCGTCGACCAAATTTCCTTTTGCCTCTGCCAAAATGATCGTTGACATGTGGTTGAGTTTGGCGCTCATGTGGAGATTGTAGAGATAAAGGGCAATACAGACGAAAAACATCGTAACTGAATAAGGGATAACAGGCCCTGTGGTCATCTGATTTCCAATGCCATTGACAAAATAGGCAAAGGCTGTTGCACTGGTTTCGAGGACAGCAAACAATAGTAAGAGCAGGGTCGCCAGTGATTTCATAATGGCGTAGAGAGGTTCTAAAAAGTAAAGTCCCTGCGGAAAGGTTGCTGTTTTCTTGTGGCTATTTTTTGAAATATAGAATGCGACTAGAGATGATATGAAAGCAATCAGTGAGAATACGCCATCCAGGAACAGGGCATTCATGCCAGTGATGATATAGACTGCCACTCCAGCGGTTCCGCTAAGTCCGTTGACGATAGCTGATACAGTGAGTGATTTTCGTTCGATTTTCTTGTTGTTCATGTTTCCTCCTTTAATGATATCTATATATTTATTATACCACAAAAAGTAATCGTTTTCAAATCAGATACATTTAAAAACCCAGCATTTGCCGGGTTTTAATTATCAAATAAACTAAAAATTAAATGCTTATTTCCATCACAATTGGTGTGTGGTCTTGGCGAGCACCGGAGTCAATCATAGCTGATTTGGTCACCTTGTCAGCGATACGGTCGCTAACCAACCAGTAGTCGATTCTCCAACCTGTGTTGTTGATTTTGCTGGTGCGGCTGCGTTGTGCCCACCAAGTATACGCATTGAGGACATCACCATGCAAGTGGCGGAAGGTATCCGTGAAGCCTTTGGCAAGCAGGTTGGTAAAACCTTCACGCTCTTCATCTGTAAACCCTGGTGACTGGCGGTTGCTGGCTGGGTTGGCCAGGTCGATTTCCTTATGGGCAACGTTGTAGTCACCTGTGGCTAAGACGGGCTTTTGGCTGTCAAGCTGTGATAGGTATTCGGCATACTGGACGTCCCAGATTTGGCGGTCTGAGAGTCTCTTCAAGCCATCGCCAGCATTTGGCGTATAAACCTGGGTCACGTAGAAATCGTCAAATTCCAGGGTAATGATGCGCCCTTCAGAGTCCATAGTGGTAGGAGCACCGATTGCTGGGAAGCTAATGGTAGGAGTCAGGTGGTTTTTGTAGAGGAAGAGGGTGCCAGCGTAGCCCTTACGAGCAGGCTCTACAGAAGAACGCCAGGTATTGGCATAGCCTGGGAAGTAGCCTTCTAGAATTTCCAAGTGCTTCTTGGTTGGTCCCTTGTCAGAGAGTTTGGTTTCCTGAATGGCAATAATGTCGGCATCTTCTGCAACTAGCGTATCAATCACGGCGCGAGATAGGAGCGCGCGTGGGGATTCTGCTGTCAGGGCCGCGTTTAGGGAGTCAATGTTCCATGAGATGAGTTTCATATTCTATCCTTTTCACTTTTTCTATCGCTCCATTATATCAAAATTCCCCTATGGATGCGACTGAGAAAAACTGAAATAAAATATTGTTTTCGCTTTCACAAGTGGGAAAATATGCTATAATATAACTAGAATTGATATGGAGGAGATTTCTATGAAAAGACAATTGATTGGATTAGCCTGGCTGGCTCTTATGCTAGAAATGGCTATATACTACTGGTACAATCTACCAGCCCTCAACATTTGGAGCCTGGGTTTTTGGTTCTTCTTGCTCCAATCACTGGGGCTGGTCTGGTTGATACTGGTCTTCTCGTCCGCAGGCGGTATGGTCCAGAAGGTGACAAAAATCTCTGGGCGCAATCGTTCTGTCGACACCTATCAGCTCAAGCCCAACGGGCTACCTAGCTATCTGCGTTGGTTTGGTCGCCTGCTGCTGGGGATTGTCCTTGTCTTAACCCTACTTGGTGCTCTCAATACTCGCATTTTCCGTGCCAAGGACTATGCTGGTGTCATCACGGTTCAGGATGCGGATTTCAAGGCGGATTTCCCAGAGACAGATATTTCTAGACTGGCTCTCCTGGATCGGGCATCAGCTGAGAAGATTGGAGATACCTATCTAGGCACCATTGACAAGGTTTCTCAGTTCGGTATTTCGGATGATTATCGCCAGATTACCATTGGCCAGCAACCTTTTCGCGTGTCGCCTTTGGAATATAAGTCTTTTTGGAAATGGCTGAGCAACCATCAAGACGGGATTGGCTACTATGTCAAGGTCAACCAGACGACAGGAAAAGCAGAGCTTGCCAAGCTGGCACAGGCCATGCATTTCTCCGATTCAGAATATTGGTTCAATGATACCAAGCGTCATCTGCGAATTCAATATCCGACCACGATTTTTGGCAATCCCTCCTTTGAAGTTGACGACCAGGGCAACCCCTACTATATTGCTACGATCTATCAACCGAAATTCGGTCTGTCATCCAATGACCCAACAGGTGCTATCGTACTAGATGCCGTTACAGGAGAAAGCAAGCGGTATAGCTTAGCTGACATTCCAGAATGGGTGGACCGTGTCTACTCTGCCGAAAATGTCATCAGCCGTGTTGATGACCATTATACTTATCAAAATGGTTTCTGGAATACGGTCTTTAGCCAAACTGGCGTTAAAAATACAACTGACAGCTACAACTATATTTCAATCGGTTCGGATATCTATCTCTACACAGGGATTACTTCAGCTACAGCAGATTCATCTAACCTGGGCTTTATTCTAGTCAATATGCGGACCCGTGATATAACCAACTACAAGCTGGCATCAGCAACCGAGACAGCCGCCCAAGAATCGGCTGAAGGAGAAGTCCAAGAAAAAGGCTACCAAGCAACGGCACCAAGTCTGGTCAAGCTAGCCGACACCGCCTACTACCTTGTTTCTCTCAAGGACGACGCCGGTCTAGTAAAATCCTATGCCCTGGTCGATGCCGAAGATTACCAGCAGGTGACAGTTAACAATGACGTGGCGACCTTGATTTCTCAGGTATCCGGGACAGATGCCTCGAGCTTGTCTGGTCTGGCAAGCACAGCAGATGGACAAGAGGCAGAAGAGCTCGAGACTGTCTCTGGTAAAATCGAGGCCTTGGGTAGTCAGATGATTGCTGGTTCAACGGTCTACTATATCCAGTCGGAAGGCAAGATTTATAAGGTTAAGGCGACGGAAGACAGTACAGACAAGTTACCATTTATCAAAGTCGGCGATAACTTTACCGGTCAGCTGGATAAGAAGAATTACTTGATTCAATTCCAAGTCGAAAATGAGTAGATGCTCGGAGGACAGCTAGATGCATGTTTTGATTGCGCCAGATTCTTTTAAGGAATCCTTGGCCGCTCCAGATGTGGCTAGGGTTATAAAAAATGGATTTTCAAAGGTATTTCCAGAGGCCTCCTACGATTTGATGCCGCTTGGAGATGGAGGAGAGGGGACACTGGATAGCCTGGTGCATAGTTTGGGATTAAACAGGCAATCAACCCAGGTTACCGGTCCTTTTGGGGAGAACATTCAGGTTCAATATGCGGTAAAAGGAAGTTTGGCCATGTTTGAAATGGCTGAGCTTGTGGGTCTGGCCTCTATTCCAATAGAAAGTCGAGCTCCATTACAGATTCAGACCAGAGGACTGGGGGAGCTCATTGTCCATCTGGTTGAGGCCGGTATGGAGCGAATTATGATTGGAGTGGGTGGTTCCGCTAGTCATGATGGTGGAATGGGCATGGCGGCTGGCTTGGGATTTCAATTCTTCGATAAGGATGGTCAGGAGTTGGAGCCGATAGGGGCCAATTTGGGCAAGGTGGTCAGCTATTCCAAACCCGATACAGGATTTGATAGTGCTGCTATTCAGATTGATTTAATCACTGATGTGACCAATCCCTTGTGCGGGCAGAATGGGGCGACCTATGTATTTGCAGCTCAAAAAGGATTGGCACCGGAAAGGTTTGCCCAAGTTGATAAGGAGATGCACGATTTTTATCAGCTCGTTAATCCTGATTTGATTGAAAAGGAAGGAGCTGGTGCGGGCGGCGGTATGGCTGCAGGGCTTTGTGCCTTTGCCGGCGCTACAATTCATTCGGGTATTGACTTTGTGCTGGATCAGCTGGATTTTGAACAACGTGCTAGCCAGGCTAATCTGGTGATAGTTGGTGAAGGCCGTCTGGATCGACAGAGTCTTTCTGGTAAGACTCCGATTGGTGTTGCCCGCCGGGTCAAGCAGGGAGTACCTGTTGTTGCTATATGTGGTAGTCTTGCGGACGATTTGCCTGATTTTCCTTTTGAAAATATCTGCGCCGCATTTCCCATTATCTCTAAATTAGCGAGCTTAGAGGAGTCGCTGGCTTTAGCGGAAGTGAACCTGGAAAGAACAGCTGAACAAATAGCACGCATTCTGAAAATATCACAAGCATGGAAAGATGGGCTCTAGCCTGTCTTTTTCTTGTGAAATAGCTATTCTTGACCGAATTTCGGGCGTGTGATATACTTGGAAACATGGTACAATCATACTCAGAAAACGCAAACCACAATATGCGCCGGCCTGTTGTCAAGGAAGAAATTGTGGACTTTATGCGGACACGTCAGGCGCAGAATAGAGGATTTTTGAAAGAGCTCGAAGTCTTTGCTCAGAAGGAAAATATTCCTGTCATCCCACATGAGACGGTAGCCTTTTTCCGCCTGCTCTTGCAGACCCTGCAACCGCAGAATATTCTTGAAATTGGTACAGCAATCGGCTTTTCGGCCCTTTTGATGGCTGAAAATAGTCCAAATGCTCAGATTACGACTATTGATCGCAACGAGGAAATGATTGGTCTAGCCAAAGAAAATTTTGCCAAGTATGATAGTCGCAAGCAGATTTCCTTGCTGGAAGGGGAGGCCATGGAGTTACTTCCAACTCTGGCCGATGACCAGTATGACTTTGTTTTCATGGATTCTGCCAAGTCCAAATATATCGTTTTCTTGCCTGAAGTTCTGAAGAAGGTTAAGCTGGGTGGTATCATTGTCATCGATGATATTTTCCAGGGAGGCGATGTGGCTAAGGACATCATGGAAGTGCGTCGTGGTCAGCGGACCATTTACAAGGGTTTACAGAAACTCTTCAATGCGACCTTGGATAATCCAGATTTGACAGCCAGTCTTGTTTCACTCAGTGATGGGCTCCTGATGCTCCGTAAAAATTTGGAAAATGTTGAGCTGAATCTAGATGATATTTAAGAATTTTATAAGATTTTATGGTATAATGGATGGGTTAAAGAAAGAAGGAGTGTTAATTTTCGAATGAAATCAAGAAAAATTATTGCTGGTGCGGTAACATTGTTAGCAGCAGTTACCCTAGCAGCTTGTACTTCATCAACTGATAAGGATATTGTCAGCTTAAAAGGGCAAACCATTACTGTTTCGGAATTCTATGACGAAGTAAAAAACAATCCAAATGCTCAGCAGGTTCTCTTGTCTATGCTGATTACAGAAGTATTTGAAGAAAATTACGGAGACAAGGTATCAGACAAGGAAGTCACTGAGGCTTTTGATAAAATGGCAGAGCAGTATGGTGATTCATTCCAGCAGGCTCTGGCATCAGCTGGCTTGAATACAGAGAGCTATAAGCAACAAATCCGTACCAATAAATTGGTTGAGTATGCTGTTAAACAAGCAGCAGAAAAAGAGTTGACAGATGACAACTATAAGGCTGCCTATGAAAACTATACGCCAGAAGTAACTGCGCGTGTCATCCAATTGACAGACGAAGCTAAGGCGAAAGAAATCTTGGCAAAAGCTCAGGAAGACGGTGCTGATTTCGCCCAATTGGCTAAGGATAATTCAGCAGACAGCAAGGCTAAGGACAAGGGTGGAGAAGTCAAGTTTGACTCTACTTCAACAGAAGTGCCAAAAGAAGTTCAACAAGCAGTCTTTGCACTTGACAATGGCCAAGTTGGCGCGTCTATCGTCCCTGTGGTTGACCCGACAACTTATACAACAAGTTACTATGTTGTAAAATTGGAAAGCAAAACTGAAAAAGCAAAAGATTGGAAAGAATACAAAGACAAGTTGAAAGAAGTCATTCTTACAGCTAAGCAAAACGATGCAGCCTTCATTTCGACTGTTGTTTCAGAAGAGTTGAAAGCAGCTAACGTTAAGGTCAAAGACCCAGCCTTCCAAAACATTCTTTCTCAGTATATTCCATCTGAAGTTAATTCATCTTCAACAGACGCTTCGTCTTCGACAGATGCTTCATCAAGCTCTGAAGAAAAGAAAGATGAAAACAAATAATCTATCGAGAATGGATGGTTATCCACTCAGTTCAGAAAATTGGCGGTCGCTGCGAGCCATCTGAGTAAATCATCTTGCTACTCGTTAGCACAATTGAATAGTGAGAACCTGTATCCAGAGCTCAGTACCTTAGTACCTAAGTACCTTAGTACCTAAGTCGAGGTTGGCTTACCTGTGAATACAGATTCTGAATGAAGAATGACAAGTCATTGAATGAAGGTGGTACCGCGGTTTTTCGCCCTTCGTTTGGTTTCTTGTCATTTTTTTGGAGGTTATCATGAAAGAATTTCTTGTGAAACAGCGGTTCACCTTTGGTGGAGAAAAATTCGATATTCAGGATAGTCAGGGCAATCTAGCCTATCAGGTTCAGGGTTCCTTCCTGGAAATTCCCAAGCGGTTCACTATTGTAAACAGCCAAGGACAGGAAATCAGTCAGATTACCAAGAAATTTCTGACCTGGCTACCTCAATTTACCATTGACATGGCCAGCGGGCATTCCTTTTATCTGAAACAGAAATTGACTTTCTTTAGAGATAAATACTCGGTGGAAAATCTGGGGCTAGCTCTTGAGGGCAATATCTGGGATTTGGATTTTCGACTGCGGACGGTCGACGGTCAGCTGGTAGCTGAAATCTCCAAAGAACTTTTTCACCTAACTTCTCATTATTCGGTTAAAGTTTACCACGACGACTATGCTGATTTAGTTATTTCCCTAGTCATCGCCATTGACTATGTGGAGATGCTGGAATCTGCATCAAGCTAAACATCATTAAACAAACAAAAAACGAAAGGAATGGTTCAGTTAATCAGTCTAACTGAACCCGCCCGGAAGGTTCGGAAAAAAAGTAAACTGTCTAGGAAGTAAGGATTTCCTGCCAGTTTCCTATTTTTCAGTCGCCTTCTAATCGGGCTTGGTATCTTAATTATGAAAAATTTATCTTCTGCTCAAATTCGTCAAATGTGGTTGGATTTCTGGAAATCAAAAGGCCACTCTGTTGAGCCTTCTGCCAATCTTGTTCCAGTTAACGACCCAACTTTGCTTTGGATTAACTCTGGTGTGGCGACCCTGAAAAAATATTTCGACGGCTCTGTCATTCCTGAAAATCCACGGATTACTAACGCTCAAAAATCAATACGTACCAACGACATTGAAAATGTTGGTAAGACCGCTCGCCACCACACCATGTTTGAAATGCTGGGCAACTTCTCTATCGGTGATTATTTCCGTGATGAGGCCATTGAGTGGGGCTTTGAGCTCTTGACAAGTCCAGAATGGTTTGCCTTTCCAAAAGACAAGCTCTACATGACCTACTATCCAGATGATAAGGATTCCTACAACCGCTGGATTGCGCTTGGTGTAGACCCAAGTCACCTCATTCCACTCGAGGATAACTTCTGGGAAATTGGTGCAGGTCCTTCTGGTCCAGATACGGAAATTTTCTTTGACCGTGGCACAGACTTTGATCCTGAAAACATTGGCATTCGTTTGCTGGAAGAAGACATTGAAAACGACCGTTACATCGAGATTTGGAACATCGTATTGTCACAGTTTAACGCTGATCCAGCTGTTCCGCGTTCTGAATACAAGGAATTGCCAAATAAAAACATCGATACGGGTGCAGGTTTGGAGCGTTTGGCAGCTATTTTCCAAGGGGCTAAGACAAACTTTGAAACCGACCTTTTCTTGCCGATCATTCGTGAAGTAGAAAAGATTTCTGGTAAGACTTACGATCCAGACGGCGATAACATGAGCTTCAAGGTCATCGCAGACCATATCCGTGCTTTGTCATTTGCTATCGGTGATGGTGCCCTTCCAGGAAATGAAGGACGTGGTTATGTTCTTCGTCGCTTGCTCCGTCGTGCTGTCATGCACGGTCGCCGTTTGGGTATCACCGAGCCATTCTTGTACAAGTTGGTAGAAACGGTTGGTACTATCATGGAAAGCTACTACCCAGAAGTGCTTGAAAAACGTGACTTTATCGAGAAAATCGTTAAGCGTGAGGAAGAAACCTTTGCTCGCACCATTGATGCTGGTAGCGGTCACTTGGAGGAACTTTTGGCTGACTTGAAAGCAGCTGGTAAGGACACTCTTGAAGGTAAGGACATCTTCAAACTCTACGATACCTATGGCTTCCCTGTGGAATTGACCGAGGAATTGGCTGAAGATGCGGGTTATAAGATTGACCATGAAGGCTTCAAGGCTGCTATGAAAGAGCAGCAGGACCGTGCGCGTGCAGCCGTTGTCAAAGGTGGCTCAATGGGTATGCAAAATGAAACCCTGGCAGGTATTACCGAAAGCTCAACTTTTGTCTATGGTCAAACTAGCCTAGATGCCAAATTGGAAGTGATTATCGCGGACAATGAGCGGACAGAAGCTGTGTCAGAAGGTCAAGCCCTCCTTGTCTTTGACCAAACACCATTCTACGCTGAAATGGGTGGTCAGGTTGCCGACCGTGGTGTGATTAAAAATGATTCAGGTGATGTCGTTGCGACAGTTGTGGATGTGCAGAAAGCGCCGAATGGTCAGCCATTGCACACCGTAGAACTCTCTGCCAGCATTTCGCTTGGTCAAACTTACACACTTGAAATCGACACAAATCGTCGTCGTGGTGTTGAGAAGAACCACACAGCAACTCACTTGCTTCATGCCGCTCTTCACCATGTCATCGGTGAGCATGCAACCCAGGCTGGTTCCTTGAACGAGGAAGGATTCCTCCGCTTTGACTTCACACACTTTGAAGCAGTGACAGCTGATGAACTTCGTCGTATTGAAAATGAAGTCAATGAAAAAATCTGGGAAGCCTTGGATATTGTCACAGTTGAAACGGATGTTGATACGGCTAAAGAAATGGGGGCTATGGCTCTCTTTGGTGAGAAGTATGGCAAAGTGGTTCGTGTGGTTACAATCGGTGACTATTCTATCGAGCTTTGTGGTGGTACCCACGTTGGCAATACAGCTGAAATCGGTCTTTTCAAGATTGTCAAAGAAGAGGGAATCGGTTCAGGTACCCGCCGTATTTTAGCGGTGACAGGCAAGGAAGCTTTCCTAGCTCTTCGTGACCGCGAGGATGCTCTCAAAGCTGTTGCGCAGACCCTTAAAGTGCCACAAATCGACCAAGTGCCGACAAAAGTGGAGGCACTGGCTGCGGAGCTCCGCGATTTGCAAAAAGAAAACGCTAGTCTGAAAGAAAAAGCAGCGGCAGCAGCTGCTGGTGATGTCTTCAAAGATGTTAAAGAGGCAAACGGTGTCCGCTACATTGCTAGCCAGGTCCAAGTTTCAGATGCAGGTGCTCTCCGTACATTTGCTGACAACTGGAAGCAGAAAGACTACTCGGATGTCTTGGTGTTGGTTGCGGCTATCGGTGACAAGGTCAATGTCCTTGTGGCAAGCAAGTCAAGCGATGTTCATGCAGGAAACCTCATCAAAGTCCTTGCACCAATCGTAGCAGGTCGTGGTGGCGGTAAGCCGGATATGGCTATGGCAGGTGGTAGCGATGCGTCTAAGATTGTAGACTTACTGAGCGCTGTTGCTGAAAATTTGTAACATTCTCAAACTCTCTTATCTCTGGATAGGGGAGTTTTTGTGCTATACTATCTCTAAAGCGGAGGTTTTGCTATGGGAAAATGTTTGGTAATCGGTTCGACCGTTTGTGATGTGATGATTTATCTGGATCAGTTGCCGGGGCGGCAAGGCGATGCGCATATTGACAAACAGGTCCTGTCTCTGGGCGGTTGTGCTTTCAATGTGGTCAATATCCTGCACCACATGGGTGTGGACTATGATTTCATTTCACCGGTAGGGACGGGCATTTACGGTCATTTTGTCAGGAATGAGCTGGAAAAAATTGGAATTGAACCACGGGTTTTAGTGGAAAGAGCCAACGGCTGTTGTTACTGCTTTATCGAAAGCGACGGAGAACGGACCTTTCTGTCCGACCATGGTGTGGAATACCATTTTGACCCTACTTGGCTGGACCAGTTGGATTTATCGGAGTACGACTATGTTTACGTTTGTGGTTTAGAAGTGGAGGAAGAAACAGGTCAGGCATTAGTGGACAGTTTGGAAACTATTCCTGCCCAGCTCATTTTTGCGCCGGGACCGCGAGGACATCTGATAGATAAGCAGCGCATGGAGCAAGTCTTGGATTTGTCTCCTATCCTCCATGTCAATGAGCAAGAGGCTTTGACATTATCAGGTCAAACTGACATCAGGCAGGCTGTGCAGACCTTAAATGAACGCACCGGGCAAGCGCTGGTGGTAACCAGAGGAGAGGCTGGAGCTTTGGCCTACGATGGACAATGGCATGAGCAAAGGTCTTATCCAGCGCAAGTGGTAGACGCGGTGGGAGCGGGGGATAGTCATGTTGGCGCTCTATTGGCAGGATTAGCTAGTGGAAAATCCTTGGACCAGTTGCTCGACTTTGCCAATCGTGTCGCCAGTTATATTGTGGCTAACCCCGGCGTACACCTGCCTTCATCAACCTATGAGGATTTGAGAAAGTATTTATCAGAATTATAAATTCGAGCCCATTTGGGCTTTTTTGCTTGTCTAATTGCCCATTATCAGCTACATTTTGACTATCTTCATAAACTTTTTGACAATTTTTATTATTTTTTTGACAAATATACTTGTCAAAAAGAAAAAGAAGTGTTACAATGATATCAAGATAAGAGATGAAAGCGAAATCATCATATAAAAAGAAAGTAGGAAACTATTATGAAAAAGTTAAACAATCTTCACATTGCGCGCTTCGTACAAGTACTGGCAATTGCCTATCTAGTTTTTGTCCTGCTGGCTGACATCATGAAGTGGCAGCAGTTGGATAATACTCATGTCGTTCTTGCCATTTGTGCCATCGTAGTGACAGATGAGAACTTGTGGAAACTAGCTGGCAGAAAAGAGAAAAACGGGAAAAGAATAAAGTAAGTAAAAATAAAGAAAGCGGGAAATCATCATGAGTAAAAAAATGTCACCTACAAAATCTGAAGTGAATTTCAATAATTGGACCAAACGTGAGAAAGTTCTTCTAGCTCTACTTATTATTACGTTGATTGATATTAAAGAGATCATATTTACTCTCTATCACATTGGATTGGAGTTTGGACAGGCTTTGACGGCCTGGTTCTAGGATAAGGAATTGAAAACAGAAAAGCGTATTGATTGATCTTGGAGGTCGTTATGAAAAACAATAACAATAAAAAAGGAATTTTGATTACAGGAACAAGCGTTGTGCGAGGAGTGCAGGTTCTAGTTGCACTATATTTGATTTATAGTTTAGTTAAAAACATCGTATTTGGTCGGGAGATAGATACCATGATACTCTTGATGATGATGAATTCTCTCCTTCTTTTAGATGTCACTCTCAGCAGAGAAAAGGAGAAGAAAAATGAACAAGACAGTTAAAAATGGAATGAAAGTAGTCCTACTGTTTTTCGCACTCTTCTTGATAACTATTTTGATATTTAAAATTTTTGCCTTGCTAGGATTTGACATTGGTTTGACGGAAATGAGTTATCCCTTTCCTCCTTTATTGGCGACACTGGTGTTAGCTCTGCAATTTAACAAAAAGAAAAATAGTGAAAAAAGCTAAGGAAAGACAGGAGAAACCTTATGAAACGACACATTTCATCTGATATGGCAGCAATTATGATTACAGGGGCAACTATATTCGGCTTACTGATTGGAGTTGCTCTAGGACTATATAGTTTAGTCTAGCTTGAAGGAAAATGAAGGAGAAGAAAGATGGAAGCGAAAAAGAAATTATATGAAGTCAATATCATGGAAAATAAGAAATTTGTCTGGGGATTGAATATTCTTGCGATTGTTCTAGTCTTCCCATTTGCTCTTCTATTCGGTAAGTTAGCCTTTTCCTTGCTGGCTAATGTAGATCAAAATTTGCCACTTACCTTACCAGAGTTATGGATAGGAATGGTTCTATTTCCTCTTTTGATAGTTGTGCATGAGGCTATCCACGGCATCTTCTTCAAGGTTTTTTGTCCTGAAAATCCTGTCAAATACGGGTTTAAATGGAAGTCCGGCATGGCCTATGCAACCAGTCCAGGTTCCCTCTATAATCGGATGCAAATGTTGGTAATTTCCCTGGCTCCCTTTGTCGTGATTAGTCTAGGCTTGACAATACTAGCGTGCTTAGGGGGAATGGACGTATCTCTTTATCTGATGGTAGCTACCATGCATGCAGCTGCTTGTGCTGGTGATTTCTACTATACTTATCTCTTGTTGGTTAAGTTTGCTAAGGGGAATATAGCTGTCGAAGACACAGAAACAGGCTTGATTATCTACCAAGCCTAGAAAGGAAACAACATGGAATATGTCTTAAAAAATCGGCTCAAGGAGTTGCGGGCACGGGATAGCCTCAACCAGACAGAGCTGGCCAAGTTAGCAGAAGTTTCGCGGCAGACCATTAGTCTGATAGAGCGTGGGGAATATACGCCCTCAGTGGTCATCGCCATGCGGATTGCCATGATTTTCAACGAAAACGTGGAGAATGTCTTTCAATTAGTGGAGGTAGAGGGATGAAGAAAGAAAAATCAAAAAATAGTCTTCTCAGATTAGGTAAACAACTGGGTATTGGTGCTTTAATTGGTGCGCCTATAGGTTTTTTAATTGGATTTTTTGACTTATTAGATCATCCTTTGCAACTACCCTTCCAAACTATCCTTGATATAGCTAGCGGAGTACTCTTGTTCATGACACTTGTTTCCTTATTGGTACAGCTTTATTATTTTATAAAAGCAGAAAAGAACTATAAAATATATAAGGATTTAGCTGATGACGATGAGCGCATTGATGAACTATATCGAGTACTGAGTTTAGACTACTCGTACGCAGTGACATTTACAGGTCTTATGTCAGTTTTGGGAATGGTCAGTTTGATGCTCAATTTGAAATTGGATATTTCTTCTAATGGGTTATTTATATTCTTTTCAATTTGGCCATTTGTTGTCTTGGTTTACACCACTGTTATGCAAATGTTGCTGATGAAACGGCACAATAAGATAAAAGGTATTAAGGCGCCTCTTGTGCCAACCTTGAAAGAAGTAAAGGCTAACGTTTTAGGGTTGGATGAGGCAGAATTGCAGGCAAACTACAAAATGTCTTTTGAAATCGTGATGAACTTGAGCAGTATGATTTTACCGGGGATTTATCTATTTTGTTTTGCTCTTTCAGCTATTCAAGGAGAAGTAGAATTGACAGGCCTATTGATTGCAGGAGGTATTCATATCTATATTATGGTCATGCAGTTAAAAATGGCAAAAAATTATTATAAATAATATAGAAAAAAGGAGATTGCGATGAATATCAAAAAATGGAATATGGTGAAAAATTGGCCCTATATTTTATGGTTTCTCTTGGCTTTTACATTAAATATCGGAGCGACCTTTATTTTAGTTCGGTTGGACAATTACCAAGGGCTCAATCTAGTCTGGGCAAGCGCTACCTTGCTGGTAGTGACAGGTTTGGAAATCTTCTTAGCAGGTAAAGCGAAGTTACTTTCGAAATTTTGGCAGGACGGTTTTCTCAAGATGTTGGCCTATGTAGGTCTTGGATTTATCGCAGTTTTTGCTGTTAAAATCATAGCAGGCATTGTCATGCAATTGTCGGGTGAAGGGCTCAACACAGTCAATCAGCAAGCCATTGAAGATATGGGATTCCCTCCGATTATCTTGTTTTTATTGACATCTATTTTTGCTCCTATTGTCGAGGAAATCGTCTTCCGAGGCTTTATCATGGGTAAAATCTTTGGCAAGGAATCTATCTTCGGTCTCATCTTATCCAGCCTACTCTTTGGTCTCATGCACGCTCCGACAGGGCTTGGTTCTTGGATTATGTATGGGGGCATGGGGCTGGTGCTAGGTCTCATTTACCGCCTAGGCAAACGCTTGGAGTACAGCATGCTGGTGCATTTCATCAACAATATCATCGGATTTTTGCTCATGCTTTTGATGCAGATGCTCATGAATGGTTCATTAGGATAAGTCGGAGGTGAAAGTTTGGAGTATATTGCACTTGCAGCGGTTGGTTTCCTGTTTGTATCCTATTTTTCCTACGATGGAAAAGTCAAGAAATTGGCCAAACAGATCAAGAAACTCAAAAAACAGATAAATGGAGGAAATGTCATGTCAAAAATGGTGGAAGAATTGGTTGGTGCTACAGTTCATGTAGTCTTTGAAGATGGGATTGGACAGGATTTTACGATTGAGGCATGCGATGAGGATTGGGTCAAGCTCAGTCAGACAGGCAAGGCCGGTAAGACCACGACTCGCTTGGTCAGACTAGATGCTATTGCTGAATTTAGAAAAGTAGATTAGGGGTTATCTATGTTAAAATTTATCAAACACTTAGGCTTAATAGTGCTTTATTTCCTAGCAAGCCAGGTCACCAGCAGCTTTATCTCGCTGGGCATCTTCAAGGACCAACTAGCAGCAGAGCTACCAGCTCCAATTGTGGAACAAGCAGTCTGGATTAGCGGCATTATCGGCATCGTGCTGACCACAATCCTCGCTGTGGTCCTCTGGAAGGTCGTCTATCCACGCAAGACCATTGCCTACACCGTCGAAAGTAGCTGGTTCCACAAGCTACACTGGCCTATTCTGGTCTACCTGGTCTATTTTGTCATTCAGTTTCTCATTCCTGTAGAGGAAAGCCAAAACCAGATGATAGTGGTGCAGTTTGTTTCTGCTTACCCCATTCTTGCCTTTTTCTCCGTAGTGGTATTTGCCCCTATCCTGGAAGAATTGATTTTCCGTGGTTTTCTGGCCACCTATTTCTTCCCGAAAATGCAGAGCATGAAAACAGTGGGGATTTACTTGGTTGTGTCAGGGCTTTTGTTCAGCCTACCACACGGACCAGCAACCATTCCGCAGTTCTTGATTTACTTTACAATGGGAGTCAATCTGGGATGGATTTTCTTGCTCAAACGAGATATCCGCTATTCAATGGCGCTCCATTTTGTCAACAACCTGATTGCCTACGGTATGATATTGGTTGGGGCATAGAAAAAAAGCAGTGGTCGACTGCTTTTTTATTTATCTATTTTACAAACCATAAAGGTAATCATCATCCTGCATGGCCTCCACTTCACCGAGCAGGTAGCCGTTACCAACTTGAGAGAAGAAGTCGTGGTTGGATGTACCGGTCGAAATACCGTTCATGATGATTGGATTGACATCATCCGCTGAATCTGGGAAGAGTGGGTCCTGTCCCATGTTCATGAGGGCTTTGTTGGCATTGTAGCGTAGGAAGGTCAAAACTTCCTCAGTCCAACCAACGCTATCATAGAGCGAGCGAGTGTAGCCTTCTTCATTTTCATAAAGCTGATAGAGCAGGTCGTACATCCAGTCGCGGAGCTTATCTTGCTCCTCTTCGGTCAATTCATTGAAACCGAGCTGGAATTTGTAGCCGATATAGGTACCGTGGACAGATTCATCACGGATAATCAACTTGATAATTTCAGCAACGTTGGCCAGCTTGTTATTTCCAAGATAGTAGAGCGGAGTGAAGAAACCAGAATAGAAAAGGAAGGTCTCTAAAAATACGCTGGCTACTTTCTTCTCGAGCGCTGTGCCATTTTCATAAATTTCGTTGATGATTTTAGCCTTGCGTTGCAGGTATTCATTGCTGTTGGTCCATTCAAAAATTTCTTCAATCTCTGACTTGGTGTTAAGAGTGGAGAAGATAGAAGAGTAGGACTTGGCGTGAACAGACTCCATGAATTGGATGTTGTTGTAAACAGCCTCTTCGTGTGGTGTCCGCACATCTTGGCGGAGGGCTTGAACACCTGTTTCAGATTGAAGGGTATCCAAGAGTGTCAGACCACCAAAGACCTTGCCCACCAGGTCTTTCTCTTCGGCAGTCAATTTGCGCCAGTCATCCAAGTCATTGGACAAAGGGATACGCGTGTCGAGCCAAAATTGCTCGGTCAATTTTTCCCAGGTCGATTTGTCAATGACATCTTCAATGGCATTCCAGTTTATGGCTTTGTAGTAGGTTTCCATATTTCTCTCTTTCTTTTCTAGAAATATCTATACTATTGTATCATATTTTTTGCTAAAAAACGCCCCAAGGACGTTCATTAGATTGCTTTGTTCGCAAGCAGCACAATTTGACGTATGGTAGCTAGCTAATCCGCTCATAGCGGTTGGCGTAGCTTAGCTAGTTGGCTTGCCAACAGCTAATCCCTTGCAAGTTACGACCTGAGAAAAGTCGTTCGAACTTAACGACTTTTCGAGGTAGTAAGCCACTTAGGTACTGACCATATAGTCAGTACCGTTCATTCATTAGATGCTTTAGCATCAATGAATGTTAGTGTCTTAAATTACACAACTTTCACATTGGTTTGATCCGATTTCTTCTCCGTCGTCGGTGAAGGTGCGGATGTAGTAGATAGACTTGATGCCTTTGTTGAAGGCGTAGTTGCGCAGGATAGAGAGGTCACGGGTTGTCTGCTTGTTCTCATTTTTCCACTCGTAAAGCTCTTTTGGCAATTCGCTGCGGAGGAAGAGGGTCAGTGACAAACCTTGGTCGACGTGCTCAGTAGCAGCAGCGTAGACATCAATCACCTTGCGCATATCCATGTCGTAGGCTGATTTGTAGAACGGAATAGTTTCCGTTGCCAAGCCTGCTGCTGGATAATAGATTTTACCGATTTTCTTCTCTTGACGTTCTTCAATCCGTTGAGTAATTGGGTGGATGGAAGCAGAGACATCATTGATATAGGAAATAGAGCCGTTTGGTGCAACTGCCAAGCGGTTTTGGTGGTAGAGACCGTCTGCCATCACCTTATCACGCAGGTCAGCCCAATCTTGTCCGCTTGGAATGAAAATACCTTGGAACAATTCTTTAACACGGTCAGATTGTGGTTGGTAGTCGCCTGTCACATACTTATCGAAATAAGTGCCGTCTGCGTATTTTGAGTTTTCAAAGTTATCAAAAGTCGCCTTGCGTTCGCGTGCAATGTTGTTTGATTCTACCAAAGTCCAGTAGTTGAGGAGCATGAAGTAGATATTGGTAAATTCAACGGCTGTTTTTGAACCGTAGTCCACCAAGTTTTGCGCCAAGTAAGAATGAAGTCCCATGGCACCCAAACCAATCGAATGTGCACGCTCATTACCTGCCTCAATCGAAGGCACAGCAGAAATGTGAGAATGGTCAGTAACATAGGTCAAGGCGCGTGTCATAGCACGAACAGAACGACCAAAGTCAGGTGATTTCATGAGGTTAACAATGTTGGTTGAACCCAAGTTACATGAAACGTCAGTACCCATTGTCAAATATTCTTGCGAATCGTTGATGACGCTTGGTGTCTGGATTTGCAGGATTTCTGAGCAAAGGTTGGACATGATGATTTTACCGTCAACTGGATTGCTGCGGTTGGCCGTGTCAATGTTGATGACATACGGATAGCCTGATTCTTGTTGGAGTTTTGAAATTTCTGTCTCCAAATCGCGGGCCTTGATTTTTGTCTTACGAATGCGAGGGTTGGCCACCAACTCGTCATATTTAGCTGTAATGTCCAAATAGCTGAATGGCACGCCGTATTCTAGCTCAACAGAGTAAGGGCTGAAGAGGTACATGTCCTCATTTTTACGAGCCAATTCGTAGAACTTATCAGGAACAGTGATACCGAGAGAAAGGGTTTTTACACGAACTTTCTCATCCGCATTTTCCTTCTTAGTCGAAAGGAAAGCGATAATATCTGGGTGAAAAACATCCAAGTAAACCACACCGGCACCTTGACGCTGACCAAGCTGGTTGGAATAAGAGAAACTATCTTCAAAAAGTTTCATAACTGGAACGACACCAGATGCAGCTCCTTCATATCCCTTGATAGGAGCGCCAGCCTCACGCAGGTTGCTGAGGGAGATACCGACACCGCCACCGATACGGGATAATTGCAGAGCAGAGTTGATAGACCGACCGATAGAGTTCATGTCGTCTGTTACTTGAAGCAAGAAACAGGATACCAATTCACCACGGCGAGCACGACCAGCATTGAGGAAGGAAGGAGTTGCAGGCTGGTAACGCAGGTGGATCATCTCGTTTGCCAAATCCAAGGCCAATTCTTCGTCACCTTCCGCAAAATAGAGGGCGTTGAAGAGGACGCGGTCCTCCATGCTTTCCAGATAGTAAGCACCGTCGTTTGTCTTGAGGGCGTACTGGTTATAAAACTTGTAGGCTGCCATGAAAGACTTAAATTGGAAGTTCTGGTCTTTCAAAAATTGGTCAATTTTAATGAGAAATTCTGGGCTGTACTGCTCCAAAAATTCTTTTTCTAAATAATTTTCCTCGACAAGATAGTTGATTTTATCCAAAATGCTATCGAATTGCTTGCTGTTAGGGATAACATTTTCCTTGAAAAAGGCTTTAAGGGCCTCCTGATCCTTGTGGAGGGGGATTTGTCCATTGACAGGACGGTTGATTTCGTTATTTAAACGGAAGTAGGACACATCGCCCAAATCTTTCAAACTCATAGTCGCAATCTCTTTCTATAATAGGCTTCTTATACTAAGACTTTTAATTTTGCAGGTTGGAAACCAGAGAAAACGTCGTTTTCAGTTTCAATCACTGGCGCTGCTGAGAAACCAAGTCCTTTGACGTGGTCAATAAATTCTGGCTGCTCATCCAGGTTGATTTCCTTGTATTCCACACCGTGTTGGTCTAGGAATTTCTTAGACATCTTGCACTGTACACAATCATTTTTTGAATAGATAGTAACCATTCGATTTCTCCTTTGTTTACAAGGAAATTGCATAATTCCCTTCAAATTTACCAATCAAGAATACAAGATTTTGGGGTTAAAGTCAAGGGGTTAGCTTAAACAAATCACAAAATATAGACGAATAACGAACAAGAAAATACTACATGTAGTGTTTTCTGAAAATGAGGTCTACAAGCTTTGTTTAAGCCGTAGTAGAGCTGTTTTCTATGCGAAATCACCATATGTCATAAAATATGACATTCATGGTTAAGTTGTGTTTGAATAAAAAAAGCAACTTCCAGTATAATATACATAATGAATACATAGAGGTAGCAGACATGACTCAAAAGAACAAATCGAAATTTGAACACAAACAAAAATTATTCTCTTACTATGATTTGGGAGAGGTTGCCCAAGAACATGGTGTGAATATTCAGGCACTCCCTTATACGATTCGTATTCTGTTGGAAAGCTTACTTCGTAAGGAAGATGGTGTAGATGTGACCAAAAGTCACATTAAAGATTTGGTTACCTACCAGGCTGCAGCTCCACAGGGTGAGGTTCCTTTTAAGCCAAGTCGTGTTATTTTGCAGGATTTTACAGGGGTTCCAGTTGTGGTTGACCTTGCATCCATGCGTGATGCGGTGGTTAAGGCGGGTGGCAGTCCTGATTTGATTAACCCCGAAATTCCAGTTGATTTGGTGGTTGACCACTCTGTACAGGTCGATTACTTCGGTACGGACCAGGCTCTGGAAAAAAATATTGAGCTAGAATTTGAGCGCAATAACGAGCGTTATGAATTCTTAAAATGGGCGGAAAACTCTTTTGAGAATTATCGGGCTGTGCCACCTGCAACAGGGATTATCCACCAGGTCAATATTGAGTTCCTCAGTGATGTTGTCATCGAGCAGGATGGCCTACTTTATCCAGATTCTATGTTCGGTACGGACAGCCATACGACCATGATCAACGGTATCGGTGTTCTGGGCTGGGGTGTCGGAGGTATTGAGGCCGAGGCAGCTATGTTGGGAGAGGCGTCTTATTTCCCAATTCCAGAAGTGATTGGTGTTCATTTGACAGGCAGTCTGCCCAAGGTTGCGACAGCGACAGATTTGGCTCTACGGGTGACACAATTGCTCCGCCAGGAAAATGTTGTCGGCAAGTTTGTTGAATTTTTTGGACCGGGTCTGTCTTCATTGGCACTGGCTGACCGGGCGACGGTTTCCAACATGGCACCTGAGTATGGCGCGACTTGTGGTTACTTCCCGATCGATGCTGAGACCTTAAACTACATGCGCCTGACCAACCGTTCAGAGGACCATATCGCCTTGACGGAGGCTTATGCCAAGGTCAATCATCTGTTCTACGATGAGGTCAATTTCCCAACCTACACCAAGGTTTTGGAGTTGGATTTGTCAACGGTGGTGCCGTCTATTTCTGGACCAAAACGGCCGCAAGATTTGATTGAATTGACCGATGCCAAGGAGGAATTTGCTGCCAGCATCACTCGTGAAGTTGGTGTTCGTGGTTTTGGTTTGGACAAGGCAGAGCTAGATAAGACAGCGACGGTGCATTATGCGGACGGAGATGAGACGATTCAGACAGGTCATGTAGCCATTGCAGCTATTACCTCTTGTACAAATACATCTAACCCCTACGTACTTTTAGCGGCAGGATTACTGGCTAAGAATGCGGTTGAAAAAGGCCTGACAGTCAATAAAACGGTCAAGACTTCTCTGGCACCTGGTTCAAAAGTTGTTACAGGTTACTTGAAAAATTCAGGCCTCCAAACCTATCTGGATGCGCTTGGATTTAACTTGGTCGGCTATGGTTGTACCACTTGTATCGGGAATTCCGGTGATTTGCCAGTAGAAGTTGCAGAAGCCATTAAGGAAGAAGATTTGCTGGTTTCGGCAGTCTTATCTGGAAACCGCAACTTTGAGGGCCGTATCAATCCGCTCGTCAAAGCTAATTTCCTTGCAAGTCCGCCCCTTGTAGTGGCCTATGCCATTGCAGGAAACATGAATGTTGACTTGACGACAGAGCCGCTTGGTCAAGACCAGAATGGTCAACCTGTCTATCTCTCAGACATCATGCCAAGTCGTGAGGAAGTAGATGCCTATATCGAGCAGTATGTGACCCGTGACCTTTATAAGGAAGAATACCAACAGGTCTTTACAGATAGTCAAGCTTGGAATGCCATTGAAACGACGTCGGATAAAAATTATGCCTGGAATGACAAGTCAACCTACATTCAAAACCCGCCATATTTTGATAATATGCAGACAGATTTATCTATCAAGCCTTTGGACAATCTAGCAGTCCTGGCCAAATTTGGAGACTCTGTCACTACCGACCACATTTCACCAGCGGGGAACATTGCGCGACTCAGTCCCGCTGCTCGCTACCTAGAGGATAATGGGATTTCATACTTTGACTTCAACTCCTATGGTAGTCGCCGTGGGAACCACCAGGTCATGATGCGAGGAACATTTGCCAATATCCGGATTAAAAATGAGTTGGCAGATGGAAAAATTGGTGGTTTTACCAAGTATGATGGCGAAATTCTGCCGATTTATGATGTTGCTATGAAGTATCAGGAGGCTGGAATTGGTAGCCTGGTAATTGCTGGTAAGGACTATGGGATGGGTTCTAGTCGTGACTGGGCAGCCAAGGGGGCCAATCTTTTGGGTGTCAAGGCTGTATTGGCAGAATCCTTTGAACGCATTCACCGCTCTAATCTAGTCATGATGGGTGTCCTACCCTTGCAATTCCTTGAGGGGCAGACAGCAGACAGTCTGGGCTTGACTGGTTTGGAAACCTACTCTATCGATTTGCCGGAGGATGTGACGGTTGGTCAGATGGTAACCGTTCGGGCTATTTCGGAAAATGAAACCAAGGAATTTCAGGCTCTGGCTCGCTTTGATGCGGAGGCTGATATTCGTTATTACCGCCACGGAGGCATTTTGCCAATGGTGGTGAGAAAGAAACTAGGAGGTCAACTATGACAGAAACAAATGGATTGAAAGATGCCATTGCCTGCGATACGCGCATTAGTGCGATTGAAAATGACCGCCTTTCCTATGCTGGTTATGATATTTCAGAGTTGATGGACAATAATGCGTCTTTTGAAGAGGTCATTTACCTGCTTTGGAATCTGCACCTCCCGACGCAGATTGAGCTTAATTATTTTGAAAAAGCCTTGCGGGCTGAGTATGCCATTTCTGATGCGGTGGAGCAGTGCATTCTCATCCAGTCACGCAGACACCTGCACCCGATGAGTGTTTTGCGGTCAACGGTGTCACTCTTAGGTGTTTACAATGTTCGGGCTGAGGAAAGTTCGCTGGAGGCCCTCTATGACCAGTCTATTCAGATTATGGCTAAGGTTCCGACAATCATTGCAACCTTTGCTCGTCTGCGGAAGGGCTTGGTGCCGATTGAGCCTCGTGAGGATCTGGGCTTTGCGGCTAATTTCCTCTATATGCTCAATGGGAAGGAGCCGACAGATTTGCAAGTCAAGGCCTTTAGCAAGGCACTGGTCCTCCATGCTGACCATGAACTCAACGCCTCGACCTTTGCGGCGCGCGTGACCGCCTCCACCCTGACAGATATTTATTCTTGCGTGACGACAGCTATTGGAACGCTCAAGGGTTCTCTACATGGCGGAGCTAATGAGCGGGTTTTCGATATGTTGCTGGCTATCCGTGAATCTGGTGATACAGAAGGTTACTTGCAGCAAAAATTGGACTCAAAAGAAAAAATTATGGGCTTTGGTCACCGGGTTTATCAAACGGTGGATCCTCGTCAAGAATATTTGAAGGAAATGGCGCGTGATTTGACACTGGGAACGGATGATGAGGCCTTCTATCGCTTGTCCGAAGAAGTAGAGGACTTTATCAAGCACAAAAAAGGCTTGATTCCCAATGTGGATTTCTATTCGGCGACGGTATACCATGTTTTGGGCATTGACAGTGATATATTTACCTTAATATTTGCCATGAGTCGTATGGCCGGCTGGATTGCCCATGTACAGGAACAACGCAAGAACAATAAGCTCATCCGTCCTCGTTCGTCCTATCTAGGTGGACGGAATTTGACCTATATCCCAATCGGAAAGAGATAAGTATGGCAGAAAAAATTAGATTTGAAAATGGAAAGTTGCTGGTTCCTGACCAACCCGTTATTCCCTATATCGAGGGGGATGGTGTCGGTAAGGATATTTGGTCAGCGGCTCAGTCTGCGATTGATGCGGCAGTTGAAAAGGCTTATGATGGCCAGCGTCAGATTGTCTGGAAGGAAGTATTGGCCGGTGAAAAGGCCTATGAAACAACAGGAACTTCCTTACCAGACGAGACCTTAGCCACCATTAAGGACCACCTCGTGGCTATTAAAGGACCGCTGGGAACGCCTGTTGGTAAGGGCCATCGATCACTGAATGTGGCCTTGCGCCAGGAACTGGACCTCTTTGCCTGTGTGCGGCCAGTCCGCTATTTTAAGGGAGTGCCTAGTCCACTCAAAGAGCCTGAAAAAACCAATATTACGATTTTCCGTGAAAATACAGAAGATATTTATGCAGGTATCGAATGGGATGCTGGAACTGCTGAAGTAGCACAGGTGCTTGCTTTCTTGAAGGACCAGATGGGAGTTAGTAAAATTCGTTTCCCTGAGACATCGAGTATCGGTATCAAGCCGATTTCTGAGGAAGGCAGCAAGCGCTTGGTTCGCTCTGCTATTGATTACGCCTTGGAAAATGGCCTAAAAAATGTAACCCTGGTCCACAAGGGCAACATTCAAAAGTTCACGGAAGGTGGTTTCCGTAAATGGGGCTATGAATTGGCCCAGGAAGAATATGCAGAGCAACTTGTGTCAGGTGACTTGGTTGTCAATGATATTATTGCGGACAATTTCCTTCAGCAAATCTTACTTGCTCCAGAAAAGTTCGATGTGGTGGCCCTCACCAATCTCAACGGAGACTACGCTTCAGATGCTCTAGCGGCCCAGGTTGGTGGAATCGGCATCTCACCAGGTGCAAATATCAATTACCAAACAGGACATGCCATTTTTGAAGCTACTCATGGAACAGCGCCAGATATTGCTGGCCAAAACAAGGCTAATCCAAGTTCCGTTCTATTGTCTGCTTGTATGATGTTGGATTATATGAATTGGAAAGAAGCAGCAGAGATTATTGTTTCTGGACTCGAAAAAGCTTTTGAAAATAAACAGGTAACTGTTGACTTTGCAAAGGATTTGGGAGTAGAAGCCCTATCTACTAGTCAATTTGTTACGGCTCTTATTCAATATTTTTAAGATAGAAAGGACTTGCGACCAGGCAGGTCTTTTTCTTAGAAAAATGAAAGAAATGCAAAAAAATCTTGAAAATGATTTCAAAAAGTGGTATAATCCTCCTTGTAAGGGTTATCATAATAGCCCAAATTTTGTAAAACAAAAAGGAGAATCCAAATATGGCTTCAAAAGACTTCCACATCGTGGCAGAAACAGGTATCCACGCACGTCCAGCAACTTTGCTTGTTCAAACTGCTAGCAAATTCGCTTCAGACATCACGTTGAACTACAAAGAAAAATCAGTTAACCTTAAATCTATCATGGGTGTTATGTCTCTTGGTGTTGGCCAAGGTGCTGACGTAACAATCTCTGCTGAAGGTGCAGATGCTGACGACGCAATCGCAGCAATCACAGAAACAATGGAAAAAGAAGGATTGGCATAAGAACATGACAGAAATGCTTAAAGGAATTGCAGCATCTGATGGTGTTGCCGTTGCTAAGGCATATCTACTGGTTCAACCCGATTTATCTTTTGAAACTGTTACAGTTGAAGATACAAATGCAGAAGAAGCTCGTTTGGATGCAGCTCTTGAAGCGTCTCAAAACGAGCTTTCTGTTATTCGTGAGAATGCAGTAGCTAGCCTAGGTGAAGAAGCCGCAGCCGTATTTGATGCACACTTGATGGTACTTGCTGACCCAGAAATGATTGGTCAGATTAAGGAAACAATCCGTGCTAAGAAAACAAATGCTGAAACAGGTTTGAAAGAAGTAACGGATATGTTCATCGCTATCTTTGAAGGTATGGAAGATAACCCATACATGCAAGAGCGTGCAGCAGATATCCGCGACGTTGCTAAACGTGTCCTAGCTCACTTGCTTGGTGTTCGTTTGCCAAACCCAGCAACAATTGATGAAGAGTCTATCGTGATTGCTCATGACTTGACACCTTCTGATACGGCTCAATTGAATAAGCAATTTGTTAAAGCTTTTGTAACAAACATCGGTGGACGTACAAGTCACTCAGCTATCATGGCTCGTACACTTGAAATTGCAGCTGTATTGGGTACAAATAACATCACTGAAATTGTTAAAGACGGCGATGTTCTTGCTGTTAACGGTATCACAGGTGATGTTATTATCAACCCAACTGAAGAACAGATTGCAGAATTCAAAGCAGCCGGTGAAGCTTATGCCAAACAAAAAGCTGAATGGGCTTTGTTAAAAGATGCTCAAACAGTTACAGCTGACGGCAAACACTTTGAATTGGCAGCTAACATTGGTACACCTAAAGACGTTGAAGGTGTAAATGATAACGGTGCTGAGGCAGTTGGTCTCTATCGTACAGAATTCCTCTACATGGATTCACAAGACTTCCCAACGGAAGACGAGCAATACGAAGCTTACAAGGCTGTTCTTGAAGGTATGAACGGCAAGCCTGTTGTGGTTCGTACAATGGATATTGGTGGTGATAAGGAACTTCCTTACTTCGATCTTCCACACGAAATGAACCCATTCCTAGGTTTCCGCGCCCTTCGTATCTCTATCTCTGAGACTGGTAACCAGATGTTCCGTACTCAGTTGCGTGCCCTTCTTCGTTCATCAGTACATGGTAAACTTCGTATCATGTTCCCAATGGTTGCTTTGGTAACAGAATTCCGTGCTGCAAAAGCTATTCTTGAAGAAGAAAAAGCGAAATTGCTTGCGGAAGGCATTGCAGTTGCAGATGATATTCAAGTGGGTATCATGATTGAAATCCCAGCTGCGGCTATGCTTGCGGACCAATTTGCGAAAGAAGTTGATTTCTTCTCTATCGGTACTAACGACCTTATCCAGTACACAATGGCTGCTGACCGTATGAACGAGCAAGTTTCATACCTCTACCAACCTTACAACCCATCTATCCTTCGCTTGATTAACAACGTTATCAAGGCTGCACACGCAGAAGGCAAGTGGGCTGGTATGTGTGGTGAGATGGCTGGTGATCAACAAGCTGTTCCACTTCTTGTAGGTATGGGCTTGGATGAGTTCTCTATGAGTGCAACTTCTGTCCTTCGTACACGTAGCCTCATGAAGACGCTTGACACAGCTAAGATGGAAGAATATGCTCAACGTGCCTTGACAGAATGTGCAACGGCAGAAGAAGTTCTTGAACTTCAAAAAGAGTATGTTGATTTCAACTAATAGATAAAATAAGAAAACAAGGGTAGAAATATTCTTGTTTTTTCTATAACAAAAATAGACTTGCCCCGGCAAGTCTATTTTAGTCTTTAGTTCTTCTGATAAAACTTATTGTGCTGATAGATAGGATCATAGGTTAAATTGATACCTAGTTTACGGAGGACGCTCTTGTCTTCATCAGATAGGATAACGGTCGAGTGGGCTTCGCTACCGTTTAATTGACCCAATTCTTTCATGGCAAGTGCAGCAAGAGGACTGTCTTGTGCGGTGATAGCAAGGGCGTTAAGGATTTCGCTGGCGTCCAAACGAGTATTATTTTTATCCAAATAATCTGCCTTCAATTCCTGGATTGGACGGATGTAGTTTGGTTCGATAAGAAGGGTTTCATCATCGATTTGTGCGATTTGCTTGATGGCATTGAGAAGGACAGTTGCAGTTGGCTTGAGGAGGTCAGAGGTTTTACCTGTGACAATCTCACCATTTGGCAGCTGAATAGCTAGGGCAGGACTGGTTGTTAGCTCTGCTTTTTCGCGCGCAGCGATAACAACCTTACGGTCAGCAGGTGTCACGCCAACTTCATTCATGAGGAGCTCAATCTTTTTGACTGCTTGTTCACCAACCCGCTCAGCTTTGAAATCAACCAAGGTCTGGTAGTAGCGGCGGATGATTTCTTGCTTGGATGCTTCGATCGCAGCCTCCTCGTCCACGATAGAATAGCCCACCATGTTAACGCCCATGTCTGTCGGTGAGGCGTATGGTGATTTGTTCAAAATACGTTCAAAGGTACGGTTGAGGACAGGGAAGACCTCGATGTCACGGTTGTAATTGACGGCTGTTTTTCCATAGGTTTGTAAGTGGAAAGGGTCAATCATGTTGAGGTCATCCAGGTCAGCAGTTGCTGCTTCATATGCCAAGTTGACTGGGTGGTGGAGTGGCAAGTTCCAAACTGGGAAGGTTTCAAACTTAGCATAGCCTGATGTTACGCCATGCAGTTGGTCGTGGTAGAGCTGGGAGATACAGGTCGCCAATTTACCTGAACCAGGTCCGGGTGCGGTGACAACGACGAGATTGCGACTAGTTTCAATGTAGTCATTTTTGCCCATACCTTCTGGTGAGATGATGTGGTCGATATCAGAAGGATAGCCCTTGATTGGGTAGTGGAGATAGGACTTGATGCCATGTTTTTCCAACTGTTTGCGGAAGGCGTCTGCGGCTGGTTGGTTGCGGTACTGGGTAATGACCACAGAACCAACATAAATATCAATATCATTGAAGGTGTCAATCAAGCGGAAGACTTCTTGGTCATAAGAAATACCCAAGTCACCACGTGCCTTAGAATGTTCGATGTTGCTTGCATTGATGGCGATGACGATTTCTACTTGGTCTTTTAACTCTTGGAGGAGTTTGATTTTATTATCTGGTTCATAGCCAGGTAAAACACGGGCTGCGTGGAAATCTTCCAGCATTTTTCCGCCAAATTCCATATAGAGCTTGCCTTCAAACTGAGCAATACGCTCTAAAATGTGGTCACGTTGCAAATTCAAATATTTAGTTGAATCAAATGCGATTTTCTTCATCAAATATGTCCTCCAAATGTGTATTAATCTCTGGGAAAACAAAAAATAGCTCCCTAAAACTAGGGAGCCTTTTCTCCGACCTCTCAAAAGAGGTGCCCGAACAATACTATAACAAACTGTGCTAATCTTGTCAAGAAAAAGTCAGATAGAACAAAAATTAAACAATTGCTTAAAAAATATTTAATTTTTATAAAATTAAATATTGACTTTATTAAAATAAAGTGTAAAATAAGATTAAACAAATATTTAATTTTATTAAAAGGAGTTTCTTATGAAAAAACTAGTCAACAATAAATTGTTCCTGTCCAGCTTTGTAGCGGACTTGATTTCCAACTTTGGCGATACGCTTTACTATCTAGCCCTGATGAACTATGTATTGCTTCTACCAGATACCAAATTTGCTCTGGCCATGATTACCGCTTCTGAAACCTTGCCGATTTTGGCAGGCCTCTTCATCGGAATCTGGGCAGATAAGACCAAAAACAAATTGGATACCATCCTAGCGACCCTACTGGTTCGTGTTGGTTTGTATACCTTGGTTGGTTTCCTCATGGGATTTACCCCAGCCCTGTGGGTTGTGGCAGTGGTCTGCGTCATCAACTTCCTGTCTGACCTTGCTGGTCAATACGAAAACGGTCTCTATATGCCAGTCAGCCTGCGAGTAGTGGCTGCTGAAGACCGTGAAACAGCTATGGCTTTTAAAATGACTGTTAAAAATCTCTTGCAGATTGCCTTTCAAGCCAGTGGTGCCATCCTGATCGGATTTATGTCTTATCAAAACCTAGCCTTCTTCAACGCTGGGACCTTCTTGGTCAGCCTTGCGATTATGGCAGGTTTGCGTCCAGCTTTTGCCAAGTTGTTGAAAGAGAATCCTATCCAAGAAGCTGAGCAAACAGAAACAGAAGCAGGCATTATCAAGGGGATTGGTCAGAGTATCAAAGATTCCTACCAAGCCGTGCAGAATATTCCTGTTCTTAAAGCGTCAATCATTACCATTGCAAGCTTGAATGCGATTTTTACTGCCCTCTCACCATTAGCAATTCTTAATATGAAGGAGTTTTCAGACTTTGTGATTGTCAATGCGGGGACAACGGTGGCTCTGATTTCCATTCTCTTCTCAGTTGGTAGTATCTTGGGGTCAAGTATCGGTATGGCTTTGTTCAAAAATGTTAGCTTGGTCAACCTCCTCAAGTTCTCTACTCTTATGCCTGTTTTACTTTTCTCAGGTTTCTTTCTTCACAACATCTATGTAGTATTGGCAGTGATCTTCGTAACGGCAGTGACACTGGGAATTTTCAATCCAAAAATGAGTGCTCTGGTTATGAATGAATTGCCTGAAGATAAATTGGCGACAGTCGGTGGAGGGATTGATGCTTTCTGCCAGATTGGTATGGTAGCAGGTCAAGCCTTGGTCGCCATTATGGTGACGGTGCTTTCTGCGACAAGTATTTCTCTCATCTTCCTCTTGCTTTCTGTGGGACTCTTGGGTTATAGCATTTTTACAGGAAAAAATACTGAAAAGATTGTAGCTAGTGCATAGGAATAAATCTCTGGTTACTAGAAGGAGAATTACTTTGAAAAAGATACTCAACAATAAATTGTTCTTATCAAGCTACCTAGCGGATGTGATTTCCAACTTTGGAGACACGCTTTACTACCTAGCTTTGATGAACTATGTCTTATTTCTGCCAGATACTAAGTTTGCCTTGGCCATGATTACGGTTTCTGAAACTCTGCCAATCTTGTCGGAACTTTTTATGGGAATTTGGGCTGATCGGACCAAAAATAAATTGGATACGATTTTGGCTACTCTGGTGCTTCGTTTTGTTCTTTATGCCCTCGTTGGTTTACTAATGGGATTTACACCAGCCCTATGGATTGTAGCGGTGGTTTGTGTGGTCAATTTCCTATCTGACTTGGTTGGTCAGTATGAAAACGGGCTTTATATGCCACTTAGCCTGCGGGTCTTGGAGGCAGAAGACCGTGAAACAGCCATGGCTTTTAAGAATACCGTGGGCGGTATCTTGATGATTGTCTTTCGATCCAGCGGTGCCATTCTCATCGGCTTCATGTCTTACCAGAATCTTGCCTTTTTCAATGCTGGGACCTTCTTGGTCAGCCTTGCGATTATGGTAGGTCTGCGTCCAGCTTTTGCCAAGTTGTTGAAAGAAAATCCTATCCAAGAGGTTGAACAAACTGAAACAGAAGCAGGACTTGTCAAGGGAATTGGTCAGAGCCTTAAAGAATCTTATCAAGCCATTCAAAACATCCCTGTACTAAAAGCTTCTATTCTGACCATTTCGGGTATCAATACGGTTGTTAGTGCCGTATCTCCCATGGTTATCCTGTCTATGAAGGAATTTTCAGACTTCGTGATTGTCAATTCTGGTATAACTCTTGCCTTGGTATTCAATCTATTTTCTGTTGGTTACATCCTTGGCTCTAGTCTAGGTATGGCTTTCTTCAAACATATCAGCTTGTCTAACCTGCTCAAGTGTTGTACATTTTTGTCGGTCATCCTGTTTGTTGGCTTCTACCTTCATAATATTTATATTGTGATGGCGACTATCTTAGTCACTACCATGATGACTGGCATTATCAATCCAAAATTGTATGCCCTGATAATGAATGAACTACCCGAAGATAAATTGGCGACTATCAATGCAGGAATGGGGACTATATTCAATATTGGGATGCTTGCAGGTCAAGCCTTGGTCGCCCTTATGGTGACGGTGCTTTCTGCGACAAGTATTTCCCTCATTTTCCTCTTGCTTTCTGTGGGACTCTTGGGCTATACTATTCTTACAGGGATCAAGCCTGCAAAGTCATTAGTGAATACTTAGAAAGAAAACTATGAAATTAGATTACCGAGATTATAGAAGCGAAATTGTCGAAAAATTTTTTATTCCTTTAATTGTTACGGAACGTGAGGAACCGATTGAGGCGGATTTTTCACAGAAAGAAAAAGACATTCTCAAAGATGCCTTGGACATTCGTGATGAGATGGAAGAAAAGTTGGCAGATTTTCGTCAGGAAGTCAATCAAGTCTTTGTCTGGGGACATATCTTTACAATCCTGCACACCTTGTATTTCTACCTCTTGGATCAAGGACAGGATCCTAAGACAGTCGAGGAAGCTTGTCAATTGATTTTAAAGCTGTCTCAAGAAGAAGTAGAAGATGCCATGCGAACCATGTTGGCGTCTGAAAATGACGGACATCGTGAGAAGACCCTTAGCCTCATGGAACTTTTGGAAAAAACGGATAAAAAGCCGACAGATAAGTGGTACTGGTCACTGGCTATTCGCAATCCCCTGGAAACAGTTCAGCGGTCTGTCCATCTCTTGGATAAGATGCTGCCAATCTATCAGCCCTATTTTGAGCAGGCAAGGACAGAGAGGGAAACCTTTGCTAGAGACTTTGACATTGAGAAACTCTATCGAGAATCCAAGCAGCTAGCCATGACTGGCTTGGATGCTTTAGGAGTAGAAACTGCCCAATTCTTCGTTCTCAGTCCCTGGAATTATTGGTTTGCTTATTATGGCAATGAAGACTTTGACCATATGAAAGTCGCTCTTTTAGCATCCTGTCGAATTGATCAGATGATGCTGTCAAATGACGAGCTGGATCTGGATGATTTGACAACGGCTCTTAAAGTCATCAGCGATAGCACGCGCTACCAAGTTTTAGTGGAACTGACCAAGCCCCATGCCAAGAGCAAGGACATTGCAGAACGCCTGGCTATTACAGGGGCGGCAGTGTCTTTCCACACCCAAAAACTGATCAACGGTGACTTACTTCTCTTCAATACAAAAAATAGTGATGTCAAATACAGTGTCAATCAAGATTTGCTGCGGCAGATGATAGACAAGCTGAAGAGTGATTTTGAATTATAGTTAGTAGGACTTTGTACTGAGAGAGTACAAGGTCTTTTTATGCCTTGGTTCCAAGGTTGCTTTCCCGCTCCATGTGGAATCTATGGTATAATCCCATCTTTGGCAGTTTGAAACGACAAAAACCTCCCCAACCCTATGCATATCAAGGTGATATACTCCCCTTATAGTGGACAGTGAAAAAACAAAAATTTTCACTAGAACCATTTTAATTCACTTAAAATTTGTTTGGTATCGCACCAATCAGCAAGGAGCTATTCGCTTTCGAGGTTGGAAGGAGTGGACGATTGAGACGGTGAGGGAATGATGGTTGAAGAGGTTGCTTAGAAACCATGGTTTTCATTAGTTTCCTGACGGTTATCGTTGGGAAACTTTTCTTGTTTTGGTGAGATTGTCAGCGTTTTCTTTGCATTTCACTCTTCTTACTTATATAATTATAGTGGATTTTTTATTTGGCTCAAAAAGGAGACTATATTTTAATGAATTTACATTTTTTACAAAAAAAGCACCATTTTGGTATTCGTAAGTTTTCCATCGGTGTCGTGTCAGTTGCTCTGGCAATTAGCTTTAGCATCCTTGGAGGGCAGGTTGCTGCTGCGCAAGAGGTAAGTCAAGTGCCTGCTAGTAGTCAGCAAACTAGTCAGGCAGTAACAGATGGGCCAAGTCAAGATCAAACAAGTAATCAGGTTTCAGAGATGGTGGGAACTCAGTTGACAGAACCAGTTCCCGCAGAGACTTTGTCTCCAGTAGTTCAGTCTACTCAAACTGATTCAATCGTCTCACAGACTCCAGTTATCCAAGAAAATCAATCAACAACACTCGATCAAGAAAAAGCAAACTCAGTTCAACCCCTGTCGGAAGCGAAAGTAAGTGAACCTAGTATAGGGACAGAAAGTCCTCAAACAGTAGTTGAAACCCCAAGCCAATCAGCAGTAGAGTCAGCTACAACAGCTCAGGTAGCAGAAACATCAGCAGTAGAATCTGCTCCGACTGACCAGCTAGCAGAAGAAGTAGTCCAACCTGTACTTCGTTCAGTACCCATGGCTCGTAGTGTAGCTGCCAATGAAGTTGCTAAATTACCACTAGATGACCAAGGGGAGCTTATGACCTCCGTCAATGGAAAAACAGTTCAGCAGTTTCAAGTGGTTTATTCGGATGGTAGTAGTCAGATAGTCCCTGCGACGACTCAGCCGACGACAAGCCAGACCAGAGAGGCAGTTGCGCAGCAGGTTGCTTCGCTGAAAAATGATTTTGCGGCTGTGACCTATGACTCACTCTATCCTTACTTGGGCCATCAAGAAAGTTTTCTTGAAAAAAATGCTCTAGAGACGGCCATTCGGAAGGAAAATGGGGGAAATGCTCTGTCAGCCGACCAGCTGCAGTCTCTCAAGCAGACAGCCTATATGGATATGCTGGATATGAGGGAGAGTTTTGAGCGAGTAAAGGCTAAGATTGAAACGAGTCTGACGGGTATTTTTGAGAAATCAAGCCAGGTCAATGTAGAGGATATCCGTCGTAATAAGGAGAAGATTTTAGCAGGTCTTTCCTATCTGGATCGTCAATATTCCTTTGAATTTGGTCAACATCAGGCCCAAGATTTAATCTTGTATCACCCTCAGGTTTTTGGTGGTGGCGGGAGTCCCCTTGGAACTCTTACTATCTTGAATACCTTGACCTATCGTGATTTGACCTTGGGACAGTCAGCGACTACTTACCAAACCAAACTAGCTCCAATTACAAATCAAGCTGATATTTTCTCCTTTGTGGAGAAGGGAGTGAGCTTGTTTGAGCCAAGTAAAACAGGGGAGCAATGGTTTAAGGAGACCAGCAAGGCTCATCTGGCAGAGTCCCAATCTCCTTACGGAAATTCCTCGCTCTATCAGAAATTAAAGAGCAATGTACGTCTAGGTAACCATCTCATTCCTCTCTTGACCCTACCTAGTGATCTCGTATATGCCATTATCACTTCAAACACAGTCAACTATGGTTTGACGGAATCTTATGTCCGACCAGGTGACCAGACCGGCATTTCAACATTTAAAACTAGCTTACAATCCTATGCTGATGACCAGGAAAGCTTTTTGAAATTCTGGCATCGTATCAGTCAGAACAGGGATATTCTAGCCAATCATGAAACCATTATTGTGGTTGATAGTCCGCAGAAACTAGGGACAGCTACTCAGCGCGTTCAAGAACTTTATTCACCAAAATATGGTTCAAGTGTTTTAGAAGGGGTCGAGAAATTTATCAGACCGCTCAGCCTTTATGCCAACTTTTTGCAAGCTGATGGTCAGGCCAATGGAAAGACTTCCATTAACCTCTTCTTGAAAAAATCCCTGTCTGAGGCAGGTCAGTCTGTCTATACCCATGAATTGACCCATATGTTTGATAAGAACGTTTGGTTAAATGGCTATGATAGACGAGCTGGCCAGTTACAAGAAGTTTTTGCCAGAGGAATGTTTGAGTCTATGGATGTTGCCAAAACACCCTATCAAGACCCGAGCTTTATTATCAATACAGCCTATCGCATGGGAGACAATCGGACACAAAATACTAGTCCAGACCGTTTCCAAACAAGTGATGACCTCAAGACCTATATGCAGGGTATCTTGGACGTCTTGTACACTTTAGATTACGCAGAAGCTCAGTCTATCTTGAGTCAGATACCTGAAAACAGGGCGGTCCTACTTAATCAGCTGAGCCTTGTCGCAAGTGCCAATGGTGGTCAGACAGATCAAGCTCAACCAATTTCGAGAGATTTAGCAGCAGGTTTGCAATCTGTCCATGATTTTGTAGATAAGCAATTGATTTCAGGTCGCTACAAGTTTGACGGTCTCAATACCACAGGAACAGCTCGGACCAATTCTTACTACACCATTCCTCTCTTTGAGCCTATCTATGCAGGTCTGCAAAACAATGCAGGAACAGTAGGTGACATTAGCTTTAGAAGAAATGCCTATGATATTCTGGGAGAATATGGTTATGAAAAAGGAATGGTAGCCTATGTTTCTGGCCAATATGCCAATGATCAGGCAGCTTTGAATGCCATTATGCCAGAATATGGAGGAGACCTAGCAACCTTTAAGAAGGCTATGTTTGACCGTCGCATCGCCAAGGTTACTGAGCTAAAATCCACTAGTGTAGCCAGCGATTTCGCTGCTATTCAGAGTTTGATGGATGCGGCCGTTGCCAAAGATTTGCAACAGATGAAACTTAATGCAACCAATAGGGTAGCCTTGTCAACTAGAGTTTCAGCTGTTCAAGAATTGAAAAAGAGCATCTTCCAGGCTTATTTGAAGGATACAGATGACTTCCGCTCAAGTATTTATCAAGAAGTTCAGGCGCGTGAGCTCTATGTCACCAAAGGTGCTGAAACATCTAAAGAGGGACAGGGAACAGAAACTCATCCATATCAAAGTTTGTCCTATGCTATTTCCCAAGCTAAAGATGGTGATACTATTAAATTGGTTAGTGATATCATCCATCGTGATGGACAAAATTTTTCAACGAATTTTGTCATTGATAAGGCGGTGACAATTGATGGTCGTGGGTATAAATTAAATCTTCGTGGTCTTAATTTGCTAACGACAAAAGATGTGACCCTAAGTAATCTCAAGCTCGAGATGATTCCTGATGGTGGTCAGCAACCGAAGATTTATGCGGATGGTAACCATCTGACCTTTAATAACGTGTCAACGACCATCAGTCAGGCCCAAGTCGATCTTCGTCCTACCTTGATTGCAGGTTCTCCAACTGACACCCCTTCAGGAAGCCATGCTCGGATCTCGATTATTGGTGGTTCCTCAGACACTCGCTTCCAGAAAATTTTTGCGGGCCATGCCCAAGGGACTAGTTTGATTCCGGTTGAGATTATCATAGACTCAGAATTTGCCATGGTTGATCAAGGGATTGACTTAGGTGGTGTAGATGGATCTCCAACTATTGATCGGGTTACCTTGGAGAGTAGTTCTAGCAATATCAAGAAGGTTGTGGCGACAAATAGTTCAGACAACCATGTTACTCTGAAGGCGGCTCGTATATTTGGAGTAGAATTAGTGGATGTTCAGGAATTGACTCTGAGTGAACGTGCAGATATTACCCTGTCTGATAAGGTTTCTAGCATCACCACACGACTTGAGTTGGGAACAGATAGCCTTCTCAATCTGGCTATGAATCAGAATCTTGAAGTCGGTGAACTGATTGGAGATGGAAAACTGATTATCCCAGTTAGCTCTAGCTTGCAGGTAACAGGAGATATTCAAGATAATGTTCAAGTTCTTGTCAGAGGCTTTGAACAAGATCTGACCAAGAATATAGACAAGGAATATGTAAGGGTTGAGGGACTGTTATCTCCTACAGCTCGTATTACCTTGGAGAAAGGCTATAATCGTTTTGGCCTGGTTAAAGATGAAATTGTTTATCGCTTGGTAGAGCTAAAACAGCCTGTTCAAACTCATACAGTAACTTTGCACTTCACACAGTCAGGTAAGTTGGTAAAAGAGAAGCAGGTGCAAGTTGATAATGGGCAGTCCATTACTGGTGTGGAGAACGAGTTGCCTAGTGCGACAGAGGGAACCTATCAGTTGGATCCAAACTTTGACAGAACAGCGTTGACAGCTATCACTAGTAGTAAAACGATTGAGATTCCAGTAGTCTTGGTTCTATCAAAAGCAAGTCGCTACCAGCCTCACGTTAATGGAGAAGCCCGTGTCCTACCGGCAAGCAGTAGTGAGGAAACAACAGCTGAAATTTTGAAGCAAATCAGTCTACCAGCTGAAGTAGGTCGATTTGATGTTATAGTAGTCACTCCAATTCCACAGTCTAGTGGCGACCACTCTATGACTATTCGTGTGGTCTATGATGATCGCAGCGAAGAAGAGCTTGTAATACCTCTTCATATTCTCACAATAGAAAATGGAGAAGTTGTCAAACACAGCTTGCCAGCAGGAGTTCTTCCTAAAGCGGATCGCTACCAGCCACACGTTAATGGGGAAGCCCGTGTCCTACCGGCAAGCAATAGTGAGGAAACAACAGATGAAATTGTGAAGCAAATCAGTCTACCAGCAGAAGTAGGTCAATTTGATGTTGTAGTAGTCACTCCACTTCCACAGTCTAGTGGCGACCACTCCATGACTGTTCGTGTGGTCTATGATGACCTCGGCCATGAAGAGCTTGTAGTTCCCCTTCATATTCTCACAATAAAAAATGGAGAAGTTGTCAAACATAGCTTGCCAGAAGGTGTTTTAGAACCGTTGGTTACTGCCAAAGGCAAGGGAGTTACCCATGAATTGCCAGTCGGAATTCTCCCACCTCTTGAAACGTCAAATGGAGGTGGAGTTCGTCATGAATTGCCAGCAGGTGTTTTAGAACCGTTGGTTACTGCCAAAGGCAAGGGAGTTACTCATGAATTGCCGGTCGGAATTCTCCCACCTCTTGAAACAGCAAATGGAGGTGGAGTTCGTCATGAATTGCCAGCAGGCGTTTTAGAACCCTTAGTTACTGCCAAAGGCAAGGGAGTTAGCCATGAATTGCCGGTCGGTATTCTTCCACCTCTTGAAACGGCAAATGGAGGTGGAGTTCGTCATGAATTGCCAGAAGGCGTTTTAGAACCGTTGGTGACTGCAAAAGGCAAGGGGGTTACTCATGAATTGCCAGTCGGTATTCTTCCACCACTTGAAACGGCAAATGGAGGTGGAGTTCGTCATGAATTACCGGAAGGAATTTTAGAACCGTTGGTGACTGCAAAAGGCAAGGGGGTTACTCATTTTATTCCAAGTGGTACCTTGCCTCTAACAGTAACAAGAAGTGAAGTTTATACTCCGGCAATGCCAGCCGTCTCATTGTTACAGCAACGGCAGAAAAATACGGAGACCAAGCCAGCTGTGTTACCGTTGGTAGCTGTATCTAAGAAGCAGGCAGGCCAGTTAAGTGCCACCTTGACAAGTAGCAATTCAAACATGTCAACTTCCAATCGTTTACCTGAAACAGGGGAGAGAAACAATCTAAGTCTTTTAGGATTCTTACTTGCCTCCCTAGGCTTTAGTTTCTGGATTGGTCGCAAAAAAGCTGAATAAAGCGGAATGGATTTTGCTTAAGAATTAGTATCAGAAACGGACAAACATCTGGAATTACAAGAGCCGATGATTTGTTCGTTTTCTTTTTCTTTTTTAAGGGGGACTAGCCTTGCTCAAAAACAATTGACTTGTCCAATCAATAAGTATGCAAAATAGAGTATATATACCCGTTGTGCTAGTTAATCAAGCGTAAGCAAGGGAATATTTTAAGCTAATACCAAATTCAGTATGACTGCTTTTAAGCAAAAGAGAATAGATAAGTGAACTGCACCCCAAAAGTTAGACACAAAATCTAACGATTGGGGTGTTTTTCTTATGAAATTAAGTTATGAAGATAAACTAGAAATATAAGAGCTGAGAATGATTGACGTGTCGTGGGTCAACCTTAGCAATATATACAAGGTCACTATTGCCAATCTCACCTACATGATAAAACTCATGGATCGATATGGCGTGGAAATCGTTGAAAAAGGTAAAAATAGGTATTATTCACCTGAATTAAAGCAAGAAATAATGGATAAGGTCTTGATTCATGGGTGTTCTCAACTCTCAGTTTCCCTTGATTATGCCTTGCCAAATCGAGGAATGCTTCCCAATTGGATAGCAAAATACAAGAAAAACGGGTATACTATTCTTGAAAAACCAAGAGGGAGACCGAGCAAGATGGGACGTAAACGCAAGAAAACCTGGGAAGAGATGACGGAATTAGAGCGCCTTCAAGAGGAAAATGAACGTCTTCGAACTGAGGTGGCCTTCCTAAAAAAGTTGAGAGAACTTCGCTTGAGGGACGAAGCACTAGTGCGCGAACAGCAGAAACAATTAG